>JACMNZ010000473.1 GCA_014378285.1 Pseudopedobacter sp. | reverse complement strand
GTAAAAAGATATTCGCATTTATAATAAGCTTGCAAAAAAACGCTCAAAATCCCATATTCTTTACTTCCCGCTTTTGCGGTACAACGCTCCGCAACTTCTTTTTGAAACATCCCAACTACTTCAGGGACTTGGTTTCTATTATCTAAAACCTTAAAAAGAATTTGAGAGCTGATATTGTAAGGAAAGTTCCCTATTATCGCAAAAGAGGCGTCAAAAACATCCTTGAAATTAAGTTTTAAAAAATCTTCGTTTAAAAGTTTATCGCCTAAATCGGGATATTTTTTTTGAAGGAATAAAAACGACTCTGTATCAATATCAATTAAATGAGTTTCAAACTCTTTTTTTTGCAATAAAAAATCTGAAAGCACTCCCATTCCTGGCCCAACCTCTAAAACTTGTTGGTATTTATCATGATGGATTAGGCTATTCACAATTTTTTCGGCTATGTTTTTATCCATTAAAAAATGCTGCCCAAGATGCTTTTTCGCTTTAACTACACTCATTTATTTGTAAAGATGAGCCACAAATTACGGAAAGTTTAATCTTTAAAATTAACATTAGTTTCAAAATCTTTATTTTGCAAGAAAATTTAGAAAAAGCATTTTTGTATGAGCGAGTTGTTAAAAGTTGGAATTTCTATTGGCGATGTTAACGGAATAGGTTTAGAGGTGATCATGAAAACCCTTTCAGAATCTGAGGTTTATAAATATTGTACGCCAATTGTTTACGGGCATACAAAAGTTGCATCTTTTCATAGAAAGGCAGCGGGAATTCAAGAATTTATTTTCCAAGTAATTCAAAACCCAGACCAAGCGCATGATGGCAAAGCAAACATGATCAATTGCTGGGAAGAAGATGTTAAAATTGAATTAGGAACCGCAAACGAAATTGGAGGGAAATATGCTTTTTTATCTTTAAAAAGAGCAACCGAAGACCTAATATCAGGTAAGTTAGATGCTTTGGTTACCGCACCCATTAACAAACATAACATACAAAGCGAAGAATTCAAGTTTAACGGGCATACAGAATATATTCAATCTATGGCTGGTGCGCCAGATTCATTAATGTTTTTGGTTAGCAATGCACTAAGAGTTGGTGTTGTTACCGGACATATTTCTCTAAGAGATGTTGCATCTAGCATTACACAAGAATCAATTCTTTCTAAATTAAGGTTAATGAACCATTCCTTAAAATATGATTTTTGGATAGAAAAACCGAAAATTGCCGTTTTGGGATTAAATCCACATGCTGGCGACGATGGTTTAATTGGTAAAGAAGAGTTAGAAATAATTTTGCCAGCAATAGAAAAAGCAAAAGAAGAAGGGATTTTTGCTTTTGGCGCTTACCCTGCCGATGGTTTTTTTGGTAATAGAGCATTTGATCAGTTCGATGCTATTTTAGCAATGTACCACGATCAAGGTCTAATTCCTTTCAAATCCATTTCTTTTCATCATGGCGTTAATTTCACCGCCGGTTTGCCCGTGGTAAGAACCTCGCCAGATCATGGTACAGGGTACGATATTGCAGGTAAAAATTTGGCTTCACAAAGTTCTTTTAGAGACGCATTATTTGAAGCTTGCCACATTATTAAAAGAAGAAGAGAGCAAACAGCGTTGGTAGAAAACACGTTGCCCTTTTCAAGATTTAGCAGAGATAGGGATTAAAATAATTTATAAAATAAATAAGTTTTGGGCGTTTTAACACGCTATACACTTTATCTTTTTTGCAATTTGCAAGGTGTTTCAGTGCAAAAAAGGATGCCGTTTCTATCGTTAACGCAACTGATTGGCTAAAAAATCCTTTTTTCAAAAAAACTTTCCACCTCAATAATTTTTCCTAAATTTGCAGGCTTAATTGCCGAACTTTGAAATCGCTAAAACAATATTCAATTCCTTATTCAGGATTAAAAATTGGGCATCATGAATTTAATTATGAAGTGGGTGGCTCATTTTTTAAAGAATTTGAGTATTCATTAGTAAAGAATGGCGCTTTAAAAGTGGATGTTTTTTTAGAAAAACAAGAAACTTTAATGGTTTTAAATTTTCATGTTTGGGGCGCAATACAGGTTAATTGCGATAAATGTTTATCCGATTTTCCTTACACCATAGATACAAAAGATAGGCTGATTGCTAAATTCACAGAATCTGATGAATTAAACGACACCGAAGAAGTAGTAACATTAGGTAAAAAAGATATAGAGATTGATGTTTCTTCATTTATATATGAAATCATTACCTTAGCCGCCCCTTACGTAAACGTTTGCGAAGATCCGGGAAATACAAGTGCATGCGATCAAGAAACTCTTCAAAAATTAGAAGAGCTTTCAACATCAGAAGAAAATAGCGATGATAAAGATCCTCGCTGGGATATATTAAAGAGTATAAGAAAAAATTAAAATAGGAAAAAATGGCACATCCAAAACGAAAAATCTCCAAATCAAGAAGAGATAAGAGAAGAACTCATTATAAAGCAGTAACCCCAACCTTATGGGTGGATAAAGAAACTGGAGCAACTCATTTGCCTCACAGAGCTTATAATGTAGATGGTAATCTTTACTTTAAAGGTAAGTTGCTAATAGAAAACACTTCTATAGCTTAGTAAAATATATGGATAATCCTTGTGTAAGCTTTCAACTAAGTAAGAAAGAAAATTTACACAAGGATTCTTTATTTAACCCAAAAAATAAATCCACAGAATTTATGGATTATTTTTTGTTGAACGCTTAGAAACTATTTAAACATAAATAAATGAATTTAAGCGGTTTCTCTTATTTATCTAAATTATCTAAATGAAGATTGGCTTAGATATCATGGGCGGAGATTACGCTCCCACAGCAACAGTTTTAGGAGCAATCGCAGCACATCAAAATCTTTCAAAAAACCAGCATTTAGTGCTTTTTGGAGACAAAGATGTAGCTATCCCAATACTACAAGAGCAAAATTTTAATCCCGATCATTTCGAGTTTGTACATACGACAGAGGTTATTGGCATGGGAGAACATCCTACAAAAGCCATTGTACAAAAACCAAATTCTAGTATTTCTGTAGGTTTCCAAATGTTAAAAGAAGGCAAGATAGATGCTTTTGCTTCTGCCGGAAATACTGGGGCAATGTTAGTTGGTGCAATGTTTAGTGTTAAAGCTATACAGGGTGTTTTAAGGCCAGCTATATCTGCCATTATACCAAAGGTTAAAGGTGGTTTTGCAATTTTGCTAGATGCTGGTGCCAATGCAGATTGCAAACCAGAGCATTTAACTCAATTTGGGATTATGGGAAGTCTTTTCTCTAAATATGTTTATCATAACGAACTGCCTAAAGTAGGGTTGATGAATTTAGGAGAAGAGGCAGAAAAAGGTAACTTATTAACACAAACTACTTATCCGCTCTTAAAAGAATCCAAGCAATTAAATTTTATTGGAAATATTGAAGGCAGAGATTTGTTTAATGATAAAGCTGATGTAATAGTTTGTGATGGATTTACGGGCAATATTATTTTAAAACTTGCAGAATCTTTTTATGTTTTAACGCTAAAAAAAGGTTTGAAAGACGAGTTTTTTGATAGATTTAATTACGAACAATATGGAGGAAGTCCGATTTTAGGAGTTAACGCTCCTGTAATGATTGGGCATGGGATTTCTAGTCCAGAAGCAATAAAGAACATGATCCTACAATCTAAAAATATGGTAGAATCTAAAATAATAGAGCGTTTTCAAAGCGCTTTCAATTCATAACACACCTTAAAAATTATGAGTAAAATTCATGCTGCTATAACAGCTGTTAATGGTTACGTTCCTGATTATATTTTAACCAATCAAGAATTAGAGACCATGGTTGAAACTAATGATGAGTGGATTACGAGTAGAACTGGGATAAAAGAAAGAAGGATTTTAAAAGGAGAGGGAAAGGGAGTTACCGATATGGCAGTTCCCGCAGTTGAAGGATTATTAAAAAAACGCGGCATTAGTGCAGAAGAAATAGATTTAATTATTTTTTGTACATCTACACCAGATATGCCTTTCCCTGCAAGTGCAAATATTTTAGCAGATAAAATTGGCGCAAAAAACGCCTGGGGTTATGATTTGCAAGCTGCCTGTTCAGGTTTTTTGTTTGGCTTAGCAACAGGTTCACAATTTATAGAATCTGGGAAGCATAAAAAAGTTTTAATAGTTGGTGGCGATAAAATGTCATCAATTATCAATTATGAGGATCGCGTAACATGTATTATTTTTGGCGACGGCTGTGGAGCTGCCTTGTTAGAACCCAATACTGAGGGATATGGAATTATGGATTCCATATTAAAAAGTGATGGTTCTGGAAAACCTTTTTTACACCAGAAAGCTGGAGGTTCGGCAAGACCTGCTACCCATGAAACTGTTGATGCAAGAGAGCATGCCGTTCATCAGGAAGGGCAAGCAGTTTTTAAATTTGCTGTTATAAATATGGCAGATGTTGCTGCAGAGATTATGGAAAAAAACAACCTAACCCCAAATGAAGTAGATTGGTTAGTTCCTCATCAAGCAAATAAAAGAATTATTGATGCAACT
>JACMNZ010000091.1 GCA_014378285.1 Pseudopedobacter sp. | reverse complement strand
ATTTGAATTTAAACAAGGTAAAACCACTTGTTTTTGAAGCATTAAAATAGCTGTAATAAATTCTACAGCTCCAGCAGCACCTAACATGTGTCCAAATTGCGATTTTGGCGCAGAAATATGATAATCTTTTGTACCTAAACAATCAACAATACTCAATAATTCTATGGCATCGCCAGCAGGTGTGGATGTGCCATGGGCTTTTACAACATCAGGTTTTATACCAGTTTCCCCTAACAAACCTTTCCATAAACGTTGCTGACCATTAAATGAAGGATAAAACATATCTCCATCACCATCAGAATTATTGTGGTAATTATCAATAACGGCTAAAATATTTGCTCCTCTAGCTTTAGCCATTTCATATTCTTCTAAACAAACAATCCCAGCCCCAAAAGAACAAACAAAACCATTTCTATCTTTATCAAAAGGACGAGAACTTTCTTCGGGCGCAAATCCGCGACTTAAAACTTGCATGGCATCGAAACCTACAAAAGTTTCTAAAGAAGTGCCTTCAACACCGCCTGCAACAACACGGTCTTGTAAACCAAATTTAATTAAGCGATAAGCATAACCAATATTCCCTAAACCTGTTGCACAAGCAGAGCCTATTGACTCACAAACTCCACGGTTTTTTATTAAACAAGAAACATTTGCTGCGTCTCTATAAACCATTGCCCTATCTACGGTATGGGAACCAATAGAACGACTTTTTTTATCAAGCTCAAAAAAATTATGCCAAGCATGACGCAAAATTTCGTGTCCGCCACCGCCAGAACCAATAACAACACCAGTAACTTCTGATTGAGTTTCTTGATGTGACCAACCAGACATTTTTACAGCATCTAAAGAAGCTAACATTGCCCAAATACTACCAATATCTGCTGTAGAAAGATTGGAATCTGGGATGCGATTTAATAAATCGATATAAACTTCTGGATAGTTTTCTAAAAGCGTAGAGTAAACTGGCTCAATATTCATCTCTGCCTCGGTAATAAAACCACAAACTTTAGATCTGATTTTTTTCTCTTCAGCAACAGCTTTATCCCATTCCCTTATCAAGCTTTTATTAGAAAAAAGCTTTTCAGAAAATTCATCAAGATTAGCACAAGTAGGAAAAACTCCGCCCATACCAACAACAGCTACTTTTCTACCCAAAATCTCCATTTATCCCTTTTCTTTGGTTCTGATAATCAAATCGACAATATCTTTAACTTTTGAGCCTAAATCGTCAATATCATCATCATCAAATTCGACATCAAATTTTTGTTCTGCCTTGGCAGCGATATTTATCAATTCTGTTGATGGTGTTCCCAAATCGGCAATAAAATCTGTCTCTTCGGTAACGTTGTTTAATTTTTCTTGATTAATAGTTCTAATGGTTTTTAATATTTCCACTAAACCATCAATAATTTCTTGTCTTTCCATTATCATCTTTTAAAAACCTCTTTTTTTAATGCTCTTCCTGTAATATCAAATAGTTCTGCAACCAAAACAAAATCATCGTTTAAAGTATAATTATCTAATTTTGATTCGTCAAAGTCGCTAAAATATTGCGCTAAATCTAACCCTTTTGGTGCTTTATAAATCCTACCATCAGCAACCATTTGTCTAAATTTATAAAACTTGATTTTCCCTATGCTGATAAATGTTTCTCCTTCTTGCAAATAGTCGTGAAAATTAACATTTCCTACACTTATAAAAGCTGGTATAAATTTATCCTTTAATTGTAAAGGCGTACAATTCTGCTTTTGGCATTCTAAAAATGTGGCACAAGAAACAATAGTTGCTTGCGCAAAAGCTTCAATTTGATCAACACCTCTAAACAAACCAAAATGGTCTTCTACATCTCTCGCTTTTGGAGTATAACTGGCAATAATTCCGATTTTAGGTTCATGCCAATGATAAGCATCCAACAAACGTTTTTTTGGGCCATGCAAAAGCATTTGTTCTGGGGCAGTTCCAATTAAATTTTCCATTTAAAATAAACCTCCATTAATATCAATATTACTTCCGTTGATGTATGAAGCTTTTTTGGATAATAAGAAAGCTACGGTTTCAGCTATTTCTTCGGCTTTGCCAAACCTTTGGGCTGGAATCATTTTTAAGTATTTTTCTTTTTCAGATTCTGGAATAGCATCTGTCATTGGTGTTTCTATAAAACCTGGAGAAATACTCAAAACCCTAATTTCATGTCCTTGGTTTAAAGCAGCAGCTTCCTTTGCCAATGATTTTGAAAAAGCGATTAACCCGGCTTTTGTTGCTGCATAAACCGATTGAAAAGCATTTCCGGTTTCCGCTACACAGGAGCTTACGTTTATGATTACTCCTTTGTTTTTTAACCCAAAAATTTTAAAAGCAGTTTTAGAAATCATGATAGGGGCTTTCAAATTTACCGATAACATTTTATCAATATCTTTTTCTGGTTGAAATGTAAGTGGCTTATCTAAGGCAATTCCCGCATTATTTATAATTGCATAAAGATCATCGCCGTGTTCCGTTTTTAGTTTTTTACAAAAATCTTTTAGTTCTTCTTGGTTTGATAAATCGGCGGCTAAAATATGATTGCCTTCTTTATATTGGGTAATATTATCTGGTTTAGATGCATGTAAAATCAGGCAATAATCATCGTTTAACACTTTGGCCATTGCCAAACCCAATCCTTTACTTGCGCCTGTGATTAAAACTTTTGGTTTACTCAATTCCCTTATTTTATTTATAATTCCAAAAATAGCAGATTTTTTGATTTTAGTTGAATTTGAAAGAAAAGCTTAGAAGTATAGGTTCTTTATTAAAATGAATGAAAGTTAATTTAAGCGGTGTTTTTTATTAATTGCTAGCGTTAACGATTGGAGCGGTATCCTTTTTAATTGTCATCCTGAGCGGAGTCGAAGGACGGGAATTAAAAAGATTTATCCGCTAGCTAGCGGAGTGTTAAAACGCCCAAATTAAATTCTAAACTATAACTCCTCTCACTTTATAACAATCTATTAATTTATGCCCTCGTTTCGTTATTAAAATAAATACTTTGATAGCTATCATAACGAGTAGGTTCTAAATCGCCATTTTCTAAGGCCTGCAAAACCGCACATCCTGGTTCGTTTATGTGGACACAATTATTAAACTTACAGCCATTCATGATAGCCCGCATCTCAGGAAAAAAATGTCCCAGTTCATGCTTTACAATATCAGCT
>JACMNZ010000090.1 GCA_014378285.1 Pseudopedobacter sp. | reverse complement strand
TTTACAGCAGTCTAAGGCAAATTACCAAAGTACATTGGCGAGAGTGAATGCACTGGCAGAAAGATTAAGGCTGATTAATATTAACCCCAATAGTTTAAATGCGGGAAACATCCGCAGTCAAATCAATATTTACGCCCCTATCAATGGTTCTGTAACCAAGGTAAATGTTAATGTGGGCAAATTTGTGAATACCAATGATGTGCTTTTTGAAATTGTGAATGGGGCAAATCTTCATGTGGAGCTCAACGTATTTGAAAAAGATGCGGCTAAGGTTAAATCAGGACAAAAAGTTCGTTTCTATTTGACCAATGATAGCACAGAGCGTTCGGCAACGGTAACTTTGGTGGGGAAGGAAATCAATGCTGATAAAACCATTACGGTACACAGTGTTGCTTCTGGCTCATCTGGAGCATTTATTCCAGGAACTTATTTGAAGGCGTTTATTGAAACCGGGAATGTGGAGGTGCTTGCCTTACCAGAATCTGCCGTGGTAGATTTTGAAGGGAAAAAATATATTTTCATTGCCCAAGATGGAAATACCAAGCAACCCCACGAACATAAAAAAGGAGAAACGGACCAGCAGAAAGAGGCGGCGGGAGAATCCTTCCATTTTAAGATGACGTCTATTACCACAGGTATTGTTAACGAGGGATATATTGAAGTTCAATTACCTGCTCAACTTCAAACAAAAGGTAACATTGTTTTAAAAGGGGCTTATGATTTGCTATCTAAATTGAAAAATAGCGAGGAAGAATAATAACAACTCAAAACATTCATCTACAAAATATTAATAAATAAAATAATGGAAAAAATATTTAACGGATTTGAACCAGAACTGACTGATTTAAGTCCAGAAGTAAAAGCTAAAGCGTTAGAAATTGCCGAAAAATTGATGAAAGAAAAAAATATGCCAAAATCTGAAGCCATTAAATTGGGGATTTACCAAGCCGAAGAATGGTTTTTTGATTTGGAAGGATAAAAAAAAAGATAAACATGAATTCAACTATAAAAAACAAACAGCAAAAAGATACTTGTTGCGGGACAAAAGAAGATGAAAAAGATTATCACTCTCAAGATGATGGGCATGACCACGGTAGCCAAAACCATAACGGCGAAACAGAAGGCTTAATGAGCCATTGGCCATTGCTTACAGCACTATTAATTTTGGTATTGATGCAAACTTTATATTTTGGATTTGGAATCGAATTAGACAATGTAATTACAATTATAATCTATGGCATTGGCCTATTGCTTGCTGGTTATAAAGTATTTGATTTAGCATGGCGAAAAGCCAAAAGATTAGATTTTTTTAACGAGTTTTTTCTGATGAGCGTAGCTACATTAGGTGCATTTACAATTGGTTCTTACAGTGAAGGGGTTGCAGTAATGGTTTTTTATTCTATTGGAGAATGGTTTCAAGGTGCCGCGGTAAGCAATGCAAAACGTAGTATTAAAGCACTTTTAGATGTGCGACCAGATGCCGTAGATGTAATCCGTGTAGGAAAAATCATTACCATTGCTCCTGCTGAAGTAAACATTGGCGAACACATACAAATAAAACCTGGAGAAAAAGTAGCGTTAGACGGAAAGCTTTTATCAGACAAGGCTACTTTTAACTCTGCTGCATTAACTGGAGAAAGCAAACCTGACACAAAAAACAAAGGCGAGGCTGTTTATGCCGGTATGATTAATCTTAATACAGTTTCAGAAATAGAAGTTTCATCAGCATTTAAAGATAGTAAGCTTAGTAAAATTTTAGAAATGGTGCAGGATGCCACGGCTCGTAAATCTCAAACGCAATTGTTCATCTCTCGTTTTGCTAAGGTGTATACACCAATTGTTTTCGGCTTGGCTTTATTGCTTGTTTTTGGTCCCTATCTTTTTGTTGCCGATTATGATTTTCAGAATTGGTTTTACCGAGGATTGGTGTTTCTAGTCATTAGCTGTCCTTGTGCCTTAGTGGTCTCTATTCCTCTGGGTTATTTTGGAGGAATTGGATTGGCTTCTAAACATGGTATTTTATTTAAGGGAGGCAACTTTTTAGATGTGATGACCAAAATCACTACTATAGTGATGGATAAAACTGGCACACTCACAAGAGGCGTTTTCAAAGTCCAAAAAGTTTTCACCAATCATTTCGAAGAAAAAGAACTGGTGATATTGGCTGCCGCTTTAGAAAGTAAATCTACACACCCTATTGCTTTAGCTGTAAAAGAATATGCTGGAGATATTTTTAACGGGATAAGTATTACCGAGGTTGAAGAAATTGCAGGTCATGGTCTAAAAGGAAATATAGATGGAAAAGAAGTATTGGCAGGTAATGCAAAACTACTCCAAAAGTTTAATATAACCTTTGATGAAGCCATCCAAAAAATAGAGGATACCATTGTGGTGATTTCCGTTGATGGAAAATATGCTGGATACATTACCATTGCTGATGAAATTAAAGAAGACGCTAAACATGCTATCGACTTGATGAAGAAGCAAAATATTAAAGTTGTGATGCTGAGTGGAGATAAACAAAGCGTGGTAGACAGTGTCGCCAAATATTTAGGTATAGAAAAAGCTTATGGTGGTTTACTCCCTGAAGATAAAGTTACAAAAGTACAGAAATTGAAAGACCAAGGCGAAAGGATAGCCTTTGTTGGCGATGGCGTAAATGATGCGCCAGTTATAGCTTTGGCAGACGCAGGTATAGCTATGGGTGGTTTGGGAAGTGACGCAACTATAGAAACCGCCGATGTAGTAATCCAAAATGATGAGCCTTCTAAAATTGTACAAGCCATAAAAATTGGAAAACTTACTAAGAATATTGTTTGGCAAAATATTACCTTGGCAATGGGTGTTAAAGTTATCGTTTTAGCCTTAGGTGCTGGCGGAATTGCCACTTTATGGGAAGCTGTAATTGCCGATGTTGGCGTAGCTTTGCTAGCAATTTTAAATGCAGTAAGGATTCAGAAAATTGATATTTAATGTGTTGATGCAGGATTTGGAGTTGAGTGAATTATATTGCAATTAGAGCTGATTACTTATAAAAAATAAAACTACGAATCTTATAAATCTAACCCATAATTATATAACAGCATCCTGTATAGGAACAGTATTTTTGTATAAAAAGAACCATGAAACATACCTATAAAATAAGTGGAATGAGCTGTAATGGCTGCCGCACAAATGCAGAAAATGCTTTAAATACCATTGAAGGCATAAAAGCAACGGTAACATTAAATCCACCAGAAGCAATAGTGGAAATGGATAAACATATCTCTTTAGAAAAACTGCAAGAAGCGTTAAGTGCCAAAACGCATTACACCATAGCACCTATTGATGTACAAGAAGTGGATTTTAGCCATATCCATGATGCTAAAAACAAGGTAGAAGACAAACCTCAAGACAATAAACCCAAGTCTATCGCAAAGAACGGAAACGGAACTTTTTACTGCCCAATGCATTGCGAAGGCGATAAAACCTACGATAAAGCTGGCAGTTGCCCAGTATGCGGGATGGATTTGGTGGAAGAAGCTTCTTCAAATAAAGCAACTAAGTACACTTGTCCTATGCACCCTGAGATTGTAGAGGACGAACCTGGGGCATGTCCAATATGTGGAATGGATTTAGTGCCAATGGAAGCAACTGATGATGAAGAAGATAAAACCTACCTTAACTTATTGAGAAAGTTTAAAATTGCAGCTGCTTTTACAATCCCTATCTTCTTAATTGCCATGTCTGAAATGATTCCAAACAATCCAATATATAAATTGATGGATTTGAAATACTGGAATTGGTTACAATTTGCACTATCTATTCCGGTTATATTTTACGCCACTTGGATGTTTTTTGAAAGAGCATGGCGTTCAATAATCACATGGAACTTAAACATGTTCACATTGATAGGTATCGGTGCCGGGGTGGCGTGGTTATTTAGTGTTGTGGCGTTATTATTCCCCAATGTTTTTCCAGACCAGTTTAAAACTGAAATGGGTACTGTTTTTGTTTATTTTGAGGCTGCAACAGTAATACTTACTTTGGTGTTAATGGGTCAGTTATTAGAAGCGAGGGCACATGGCAAAACAAATAGTGCGATTAAAGAACTGCTAAAACTCGCCCCAAACAAGGCAACTAAAATTGTTGATGGAGAAGAGAAAGTAGTTTCCATCGATAGTATCCATCCCGGAGATTTATTGAGGGTTAAACCCGGAGAAAAGATTCCTGTTGATGGGAGCATTCATGAAGGTGAACCGGTAATTGATGAATCGATGATTTCGGGAGAACCAATCCCTGTTCAAAAAAAGAAAGATGATAAGGTGAGTTCTGGAACCATTAATGGGAACAAAACCTTTGTGATGGTTACCGAAAAAGTGGGTTCAGAAACCTTGCTTTCGCAGATTATAGAAATGGTAAATAGTGCAAGCCGTTCTAAAGCACCCATTCAAAAAATGGCCGATAAGATTTCGGGATATTTTGTCCCAATCGTTGTTTTTATTTCAATAATTACCTTTATCATTTGGGCAATTTTTGGCCCAGAGCCTTCTTACGTTTACGCATTTGTGAATGCTATTGCTGTTTTAATTATTGCCTGCCCTTGCGCACTTGGTCTTGCAACACCTATGTCGGTGATGGTGGGTGTTGGTAAAGGTGCACAGTCTGGTGTGTTGATTAAAAATGCAGAGTCTTTAGAAAAGATGAATGAAATGGAGGTATTGGTTATCGATAAGACGGGAACTGTAACTGAAGGAAAGCCATCGGTAGAGAAAGTAGAAAGCGTGGAAACTGATTTCAGCGAAAACGAAATCCTGGAAAAAATCGTTGCATTAAATAGTTCTAGCGAACATCCGCTGGCGCAAGCGACTTTAAAATATGGTAAAGAAAAAAATATTAAAATACAGCCGATATCTAATTTTGAAGCCATCACTGGTAAAGGTGTAATTGGAGAATTAAACGGTAAGAAATTGGCTTTGGGTAATGATAAATTGATGGCTGATGTAAAAGCAAATATCAGCACAAAGATTAGTGAAGAAGTTATTGCAGTTCAAAAACAGGGAAAAACTGTTTCTTATTTGGCTGTCGAAAACAAGGTGATTGGTTTTGTAGTGATTGCAGATAAGATCAAAGAATCAAGCAAAGAAGCGATACATAAATTACAAAAAGACGGTTTACAGGTAATTATGTTTACAGGCGATAATGAGGAAACCGCCAAAGCCGTAAGCGATACTTTAAATCTGGATGGATTTAAGGCACAAATGTTGCCACAAGATAAATTAGAAGAAATTAAAAAGATGCAAGCTTCTGGTAAAAAAGTAGCTATGGCTGGCGACGGGATTAATGATGCACCTGCATTGTCCCAGGCGGATATTGGAATTGCTATGGGTACAGGGACTGATGTAGCTATTCAGAGTGCAGGAATTACTTTAGTTAAGGGAGATTTGAATGGAATTGCAAAAGCAAAGCAATTAAGTCACAAAGTGATGAGAAACATCAAACAAAATCTCTTTTTTGCACTTGGTTATAATGTGATAGGGATTCCGATAGCTGCCGGTTTACTTTATCCCTTTTTCGGCATGTTGCTTTCTCCCATGATTGCAGCATTGGCAATGAGTTTTAGTTCTGTTTCAGTGATAGTGAATGCTTTGAGGTTAAAGAATGCTGACATTGATTAATAATTACAAATATGAAAAAAGCACTATTTGCAACAACAATCATAGCTATAATTTTTACGGCTTGTAATCAAACGGGTAAAACAATTCAGTTAAACCCTAACGAAGAAAAAACTACTGTTTTTGAATCTAAGCCATTAATTGAGGGTTATTTAACTATTGAAAAATCTTTGGTTATTGAAGATAGTAAAACTGCAGCTGAGGCTGCAAAAACTTTAGTAGAATCTTTAAACTCTTATGACGAAAAATCTCATACTGCAAAACAGATTAATGTTTTTAGAAAAATCAAAACTAATGCCATCAAAAATGCTGAGCAAATTAGCGTGAATGCCGATAAAATTGACCTTCAGCGTAAGCATTTTAAAATATTAAGCGAAGACTTTTATGATTATGTAAAAGTTGAGGATTTACCAGCACCAATTTATAAAATTAACTGCCCAATGTACAAGGATGGTTCTTTTTGGTTAAGTAAAACTAAAGATATTAAAAATCCTTATTTTGGTGATAAGATGTTAAAATGTGGCGATTTACAAGAAACTATAAAGTAAAAATGATATGAGGCACAGAGTTTGAGATTTATTATTCATAGGCTTAAGCCAAATTGTTAAATCAAATTAAAAAATTATGGGATCCATACTTTACATTATTGCAATAGTATTAGTTATAGGCTGGTTATTCGGCTTCTTTGTATACTCTTTAGGTGCTTTGATTCACGTTTTACTAGTAATTGCTGTGATAGCAGTTTTATTAGCGATAATAAGAGGAGCATCTTAAATTAGTTAAAAAACATAATAGCTAAATTAAGAGTCGGCGTTTACTGTCTTTTAATTTAGCATTTTTAACCACCTTGATTGGTTAATTTTTCTTTCTTTAAAGTCTCAAAAAGTAAAACTAAACCGATAATAAAAAACAGCCCAAGACTTGCTGCACTGTTACGCATATTGCCAGTCAGTTCTTCTACAAATCCAAAAATGAATAACCCTGCAACTATCGCTAACTTTTCGGTTACGTCATAAAAACTAAAAAACGAAGCCGTATCTGGAGTTCCTTGTGGCAAATATTTAGAAAAAGTTGATCTTGATAAAGATTGTATTCCTCCCATTATTAATCCAACAACTGCCGCAAGAACATAAAATTGATACTCATTGGCTACAAAATATGCTGCTGCACATACTATAATCCATAAAATCACAACAAAAATCAAAACTTTAATATTGCCGTAAATTTGCGAAAGCCTAGACATTAAATATGCCCCAATAATTGCTACTAATTGGATAATTAAAATAGTGGCAATTAACTTAGAAGTGCCTAAGTGTAATATCTTTTCACCAAAATTTGCCGCTACCAACATAATCGTTTGTACGCCCATTGCATAAAAGAAATAAGCTGTCAAAAACGATTTTAACACAGGCATTTTTTTAACCTGATTCCACACGTTTTTTAGTTCTCCAAAACCGCTTCCAACTTTCTTCTTCTCCAATTTATTATAGTTTGGGCTAGCTTTTGGTAATACCTTAAAAGGGATATAAGAAAATCCTATCCACCAAATACCAACTAATAAAAACGATAACCTTGCAGGAAAAGATGCATCTATAATACCAAAAGCTTCTGGCATCAACACAAAAATAAAACAGATTATTTGTAAGATAACGCTACCTATATAACCGTAAGCAAATCCTTTAGCGCTCACCTTATCTTGTTGATCTACTGTTGCTATCTCTGGTAAATAAGAATTACTAAAAACTATTCCTCCGCAATAGCCAATTGCCGCTACGGCAAACAGAATAACACCTAACTCTAAGGTATCAATTTTAAAAAAATATAATCCGGCGCAGGCCAAAGCGCCAATCCAAGTAAAAACCATCATAAAGGTTTTCTTGTTTCCACGATAATCTGCAGTAGCAGTTAAAATTGGCGTTAGAAAAGCAATAATTAAATAAGCAACCGCTAAAGCATAATTTGAAAGTGCCGTATTCACAAATTTGAACCCAAAAAAAAACACTTTATCGTTATTTTGACTTGTTGTAGTAATGGCGGTATAGTAAGCTGGAAAGATGGTGGAAGTTATCACAAGATTGTAAGCAGAGTTGGCCCAATCAAACATTGCCCACGCCTTTATTGTCTTTTTATTATTTTTGAGTTCCATTTTTTAAAGGTTAGATGAAAAAATCATCGACAATAAAAGTATAAAAAAATCACGATTAGAAATTTAATTAGTTGGGTGTTAAGAAAGAAATAAAATGTCCTAATTGTAAGCGCTGGACTTTATGGCGAGGGGAAACTTACGACCGTTGTTTATACTGTAACGAGTTTTTGCAAAATGATGTATTTATAAAACAGGTAGAAAATAAGCTTAGGGAAGAAGTTAAGGAAGAAAGTGATATTTTTTTTGTAAAACCTACAGATGGAAAATTTGTAGGTTCATCTAAAAGATTTTTAAGAAAATTTAGGCGGATTTTTGTTTTTACCCAAGCTGCTTTAATTGCCTTTATGACGTTTTTACTTTGGCTAATTGGTATGTTGAGCACCTAAATGAAAACACTTGTAAACAAATGGTTTCTTGTTTTTAGCTTAATTTGGTTTATAATTTTTATTTGTACCAAAACAGGTTATTATCTATTTTGGCCTATTCAGTTCTATTTAATTGATTTATTAGCTGTTCCCATTATAGCGCAATTATGTTTGTGGTGGATGAGACTTATCTTACAAAAACCTGATTACAAACTATCTAAATGGAATATTTTAATATTAATTGTAGGGTTAACATTGGTTTTTGAGATTTATCTACCCACAAAAAATGCCCGATATACAGGCGATTATTTTGATGTACTCATGTATGTTTTTGGTGGATTATTCTTTTTAAGGATAATGAACGATTAACTTGCTTTTGTGAATTCTACTGTTTGGCATAAAAATTCAAATTTCCAATAACCTTTCACTTCCAGTAAGCCATCATCGTTGAAATAAACTACAGAGCTAAACTTCCTACCGCTATCTGCATCATAAATAATTCCATTCTCCCACCTATTACTCTTAGCGTTAAATTTTAAATTTTTAAGTACACTCATTCCTAAAATCTTATTATTCCTAAGTTCTTTTACAGGGTTATTTAAATCTTTTCTTGTTTCCATCGGTCTGCTTTTGTCATCTGAGTCATCAAACCAAATAACCTTCGCTCTAAATTCATCATTAACTTTATAAACTTCAACCTTAACATTTTTTTCTTTACTCATCCATTTACCAACTATCGCATCTTCTGATACTACATGAGAAGAAAGTTGCAGGGGTAACAAAAAATTAAATAAAATAAAAAACAAATTTATAGTTAACATAGGGTAGCATATTTATTTAGTTTAATCTAAAATCATACCATTAAAGGAAATCACAATTCTAAGAGTTAAAAATAAGTAAATCAAGTCATAAGAAAACTCGTAATAAATAAAAAATACCTTAAGCCAAATAGAAATACTAAAAGATAAATGTACCAAGTTTAGAGCTAAAACCTATATTAGTAAGTATTAGCTTGATTATATTTGAAATTAATTATTAAACTTTTTATAGGGGTGCTACCAAAAGATAATTTTTAAGTTGGGGACATTTAGGGTACTTTTTTATCAGTTCCTTAATTTCATAGATAATGTTTTTATTAGAGTTATCTCTTAACCCAAAAAATAAATCTTGTAATTTTTCATGAGGCAAGGAGGTAATTTAATATCTTTCATCATTTATTCTAGGATCTTCTGTAATGAGATAACCTCCTTTAAAATATTGTTCTTAAATCATGTATAAGATTGTCTCAAATTTCTAAAATTAAACCATCATAAGCTAATTCAATCCCATCCTCAAGCTCTTTCATCACATCTTCATGCTTACCTAATTTATGGCTTATATGAGTAAAATAAGTTTTATCGGCATTTATCTTTTGGGCAAAAGTAATGGCTTCTTCTAAGGTAAAATGAGAGATGTGTTTTTCTCGCTGTAAAGCATTTATTATTAAAATTTTACTGCCTTTTATTTTTTCTATTTCGCCTTCACTGATGGTTTTAGCATCTGTGATGTAGGTAAAATCATTTATCCTGAAACCCAAAACCGGCAATTTAAAATGCATTACCTGTATCGGTTTTAAGGTAATATCGCCAACAGAAAAATCTTGGTGTTGGATTGTCTTTAAAACGATTTGAGGAATACCAGGATATTTATACTCGGAAAAAATGTAATAAAATTCTCTTTTTAAAGCTTCTTGAACTGCTTCAGTAGCATAAATATCTATAGCTGATTTTTGCTTAAAATTAAAAGCTCTGATATCATCTAAACCAGCAATATGATCTTTATGTGCGTGGGTAAAAACAACTGCATCTAGTTTCTGGACATCCTCCCGTAACATTTGCTGCCTAAAATCTGGCCCGGTATCAACAATGATTGTTTTTTCGTCAGATTCTATTAAAATACTACTTCTTAAACGGTTATCCTTAACATCTGTTGATTTGCATACCTCACAATCACAAGCAATTACGGGTACACCTTGCGAAGTTCCGGTTCCTAAAAAAGTAACTTTCAAAATGTAATCTGAGTTTGTTTTAATGAATAATAAAATGCTTTTTGCTTTTCTCCGATGTTAGAAATATCTACATCTATATTTTTGATCAGCTCTATTAAAGAAATGATTTTGCTTTTTAAGTTAGAGAATTTATTAACTACAATTATCTTACTGCTTTCTATCAGACAAGAGCCTGTTTTAAAATTCCCCTTTTCATACCTCACCTTAAAACCAACTTCTTTTAATAGTTGTTCTAACTTTTCTAAAGTATG
>JACMNZ010000472.1 GCA_014378285.1 Pseudopedobacter sp. | reverse complement strand
TTCTGATGCCGATTACGATTTTATTAGTTTAGATATTCGTAAATCAAACATCAAATTAGGCTTTTATGGTGAGCTTGAGTTTAGTGCCGAAACAGGAAAATTTTTGACTTCAAAGGATTTACAGTTCCCAGATTTTAATCACTTTAGAGGAAACAAAGCTTTATCATTTACGCCAGCCAAAAACCAATTTTTATTTTTGAATTTTTATTTAGAAAGCACCAACCAAAGTTATTTTGAAGCCCATGCCGAGCAAAATTTTAAAGGATTTTTTACAAACAAAATCCCTTTATTAAGAAAACTAAAACTACAAGAGTTAGTAGGTTTAAATTATCTCAGTACACCTCATTTAACAAACTATAAAGAACTGTATTTTGGTTTGGCTTACATAGGGATTAAAGTTTATTTTGGTTTTGCCTTTGATGGTAATAAACAAGTACAATCTGGATTTAGGATTGCGTATGGGTTTTAAATAATTGCCATTTCTAACCGTAGAGTTTAGCAAAGCGTTCTCTACGGTTTATAATGAATCAGAGTCTCCAGACTAAAAAATTTAAAACGATAAAAATTTATCCATCTGAATTTCTGTAAACTTTAAAGTATCTTCTTTAAATAAATCGCCATTTTCATTAAGCTCAGAACTAATATTTGGTATATGCAATTTTAAGGGCAATACATGCAGGCCAATGTAATTACAAACTCCTGTAAGATGTTCAATGCCTCTTATGTTTCCATATTTTCCGGTAGAGTGACCAATCAGAGCTGCTTTTTTATCCATAAAAGAAACAGGGAATTTACAGGCGTCAATAAATAGTTTTAAGATCCCAGGAAAACTTCCATTATACTCAGGCACAATAAAAATAAATTTGTTTGCTTGTGTAACTTGATTTTGAATGGTTTCAAAATCTGCCAAGGTTTTTCCATAATAACCACCAGAAATTAAATCCTGCGGTAAATTAGATAAAGAAAGAATATCAGTTTTTTCGCCCTTTTGAGCCAAAACTTTTTGATAATATTTAGCAATTTTTAGCGTATTGCTATCCGGGCGATTAGTTCCCGAAACAATTAATGTCATGTTGATTTGTTTATAAATTGCTTAAACGTGTGGAAATTGATATTGTTTATATTTGTATCTTGCCGCCCTGTTAAAAAGAGAAATATATTTGCTGAAAGTACTAAAAAACGGCTATTTTTTTAACATTCGCCATAAATAGGAAGCTTCATAAAAAGGAAATCATTTAATGAGTAAAATCATAGCAATTGCCAATCAAAAAGGCGGAGTGGGTAAAACCACCACATCTATAAATTTAGCGGCTAGTTTAGCGGTTTTAGAATATAAAACTTTAATTGTTGATGCTGATCCACAAGCAAACTCTACCTCTGGTATTGGGTTTGACCCTCGTACCATAAAAAATAGTATTTATGAGTGCATCATTAATGATGTTACCGCAAGAGAAGCTATACAAAAAACAGATACCCCAAATTTAGATTTACTGCCGGCGCATATAGATTTAGTAGGCGCAGAGATTGAAATGATCAACCTTCAAAGCCGTGAGTATAAGATGAAAGCTGTTTTAGAACAGATAAATGATGATTATGATTTCATCATTGTAGATTGTTCTCCATCTTTGGGTTTAATTACCATCAATGCTCTAACAGCTGCAGATTCTGTTATTATTCCTGTACAATGCGAATATTTTGCATTAGAAGGTTTGGGTAAATTATTGAATACCATTAAAATTGTTCAAAACAGATTAAATCCTGAGCTACAAATTGAAGGGATTTTGTTAACGATGTATGATGTACGTCTAAGATTATCAAACCAGGTGGTAGAAGAAGTTCGCTCACATTTCGAGAATTTAGTTTTCAATACCATTATCGCAAGAAATACCCGTTTAAGCGAAGCGCCAAGTTTTGGCGTGTCAGTAATTATGCATGATGCAAATTCTAAGGGCGCAATCAATTACCTAAATTTGGCGAGAGAAATAGTTACCAAAAACGGAATGGAAAAGGAAAGTGCAAAAGATAAAACGGAGGTGATTAAAAAATGAGCAAGGAAAGGAAATTTGGTTTAGGTAGAGGTTTAGGAGCGTTATTAACAGATTCTCCAGAATATACAAGAGAAAGAAACCAAACAAATACCAATAGTAATTCTTCAGTTTCAGAAAACCCATCTGCGGCTTTAGGTTCTATTAGCCACATAAAAGTAAATCAGGTTACAGTAAACCCATATCAACCCCGTTTTGAGTTTGATGAGGGTGCATTAAAAGAACTTTCAGAATCAATCATTTTACAAGGATTGATACAGCCCATCACCGTAAGGCAAATGGGACATAATAGTTATCAGTTAATTTCGGGAGAGCGTAGGCTAAGAGCTTCTAAATTAGCTGGGATTACCGAAATCCCAGCCTATATCCGTACTGCTGATGATCAGCAGATGCTGGAGATGGCGCTGATAGAAAACATCCAAAGGGAAAATTTAAACGCTATAGAGGTGGCTTTAAGTTTCCAAAGGATGATTGAGGAATGTGAGATTAACCAAGAAGAGTTAGGCGACCGTGTTTCAAAAAATAGATCTACTGTAACTAATTATTTGCGTTTATTAAAGTTGCCACCAACCATTCAGGCCGCTATTAGAGATAATAAAATTTCTATGGGCCATGCAAGGGCATTAATCAACGTTTCTGATCCTGCAACTCAGATTTATATTTATCAAGAAATTTTAGATAAAGATTTATCTGTAAGAAAAGTAGAAGAATTAGTACGTTCTATTAAACAACGAGGAATAAATCCTGCTGCAAAAGAAAAGAAACAAGACGTTATTTCGTTTCATTATCAAAAAGTTCAAGATGATCTTTCGTCAAAGTTTGCCACAAGAATTAAAATGAAGGTTCAAGATGGTGGTAAGGGAAGTATAGAAATTCCTTTTCTTTCTGATGAAGATTTAAACCGCATCTTGGAATTACTAGATTGGTAATGTTAAAATCGCTGTTTTTAATACTTTTTGTTTTTGCTGTTGCCAATACTTATGCGCAACGTAAAGATTCTGTTTCTACAAATAAAGATACCATCACCGTAAAAGATGCAGCTAAAGAAATCGGTTTCAAAGAAAAAACAAGAGGTTTTACAAAAGAAATTGGATTACTTTTTAAAGATACCACCAAATTACAACCGCCACGAAAAGCTGTTTTGCGTTCTGCAATATTACCTGGTTGGGGACAAGCCCGAAATGGTAAATGGTGGAAAGTGCCTTTGGTGTATGGAGGTTTTGTGGGGCTAGGTTTGGTTTATAACTTTAATAATAAATTTTTTCAAGAAACCTTAAAAGAAAGTCAACACAGAAAGGCCTATCCAAATTTGGGTCGTGATACCTCATTTCTTTTCTCTAAATACAGGGGAATACCTGATAATCAAATCTACAATGCTAAAGATTTTTACAGAAGAAATAGGGATTTATCTCTCTATAGCATGGTAGGCTTCTGGGGGTTACAAATGGTAGATGCTTATATTGATGCTAAATTAGCCACTTTTGATGTAAGTGATGATTTGACGCTAAAAGTGACTCCTTCAATTTACTCACCAATTTACGGTAATTTAGGTTTTAAGACAGCAGTCCCCATGTTAAGTTTAAAATTAAATTTTAAATAATTACTTACATTAGCGCACCTAAATTAAATACATTCTTTTAAATATTTGATATGAAAATTGCCCTTATCGGCTACGGAAAAATGGGAAAAATGATTGAGTCTATCGCTTTAGACAGAAATCATGAAATAGTTTTGGTGATTGACCAGCATAATACTAATGAGCTAACGATAGAAAATCTGCAAAAAGCAGATGTTGCTGTAGAATTTAGCACTCCTAATACAGTTTTACAAAGTATCGAAACGGCTATAAAAGCAAAAGTTCCGATAGTTGTTGGTACAACAGGTTGGTACGGACATTTGCAAGAAGTAAAAGACAATTGCATATCTGCAGGTTCTACTGTAATGTACGGTTCAAACTTTAGTGTTGGTGTAAATATATTCTTTCAAATAAACCAACAAGTTGCTAAAATGATGAATAAATTTTCTGATCAATATGATGTTGGGCTAGAAGAGATTCATCATATCCATAAATTAGATTCCCCAAGCGGCACAGCGATTACAATTGCAGAAGATATTATCCATGAGTTTGATAAAAAACACGAGTGGGTTGATGTAAAAAGTGATGACGTTGTAACAAACCACAAACCAGAACATCTAATCATAGAATCTTACCGAGAGGGTGAGGTTCCGGGTACACATGCCGTAATTTACGATTCTGATGTGGATAGAATTGAATTGAAACACATTGCCCATAGCAGACAAGGATTTGCTTTAGGAGCTGTTTTAGCTGCAGAATGGTTAAAAGATAAAAGCGGATTTTACTCCGTAAAAGAAATGTACGATTTTAAAGCTTAAAAATATATGAACTGGAGATTTTGGAAAAAAGATAAAACCAAAAAGAAAAAAAGTGCAGGCAGAGAGTGGTTAGATGCAATTGTATTTGCCGTAATTGCCGCTACAATTATTAGAGGTTTATTTATTGAGGCTTATACCATTCCTACGGGATCAATGGAACGCTCACTACTTGT
>JACMNZ010000089.1 GCA_014378285.1 Pseudopedobacter sp. | reverse complement strand
CTTTTTGCGCAATTTATTATTAGGAGCAACGGGCATCAGGCATTATACCTAGGGCAGGATTTACCTTTTGAAAGTTTAGGTGAAGTAGTTAATTATTACGAACCTGATTTTGTTTTTACCGTTCTTACCATCGCTAATACTGATATGAAAATAGAAGACACTATTTCCAAAATAATCGAAAATACTGGCAATATAAGCTTGATTTTAGCAGGTGCACAAATTGCTATTAATCAACTATCAGATAAGCCAAACACAACTTACATAAAAAATATTCAGGAGTTTATTGATCAAGTAACACACCTAAATCATACTGCTACATAGCAATATACAAGTATCTACATTAAATTTAATTAATACCATTAAATTAATGGTTTACGAACCTATTTTTTTACTTTTGTAGCTAATAAAAAATATTTTTTTTGATGGATAGTTTATCTTATCTCAGTAATGCCGATTCGGCCTATATAGATTCCTTATATCAGTCTTACCAACAAGATCCCGCTTCTGTTGATTTTGGCTGGCAAAAATTTTTTGAAGGTTTTGACTTTGGCCAACAATCAGATAATAATATCTCTTCAGAAAACATTACCTCAAGTACTCCAGAACATGTTTTAAAAGAAATTAATGCTTTAAACATGATTAATGGTTTCAGGGATCGTGGGCATTTATTTACCAAAACAAATCCAGTAAGAGAGCGTAGGCAATATTTTCCTGGTAAAGAGTTAGAAACTTTTGGTTTTACAGAGGCTGATTTGGATACCGTTTTTAAAGCTGGCTTAGAAGTTGGTTTAGGTTCAAATGCTACTTTAAGAGAAATTAAACAACTTTTAGAAGATACTTATTGCCAATCTTTAGGTATAGAATATAGATACATGCGTAATCCTATCAAACTAAAATGGTTTGAAGATCGTATGGAAAAATCCAGAAATAAGCCAGATTTTGATGTAGAAAAAAAGAAAAGAATCCTTTTAAAATTAAACCAAGCGGTAGCTTTTGAAAACTTTTTAGGGACTAAATTTTTAGGACAAAAAAGATTTTCGTTAGAAGGTGCAGAAGCCTTAATACCTGCTTTAGATTCTGTAATTGAGAAAGGTGCCGATTTAGGTATCGAAGAATTTGTGATAGGAATGGCTCACAGAGGAAGACTAAACGTTTTGGCCAACGTTATGGGCAAAACTTATAAAGACATCTTCTCTGAGTTTGATGGAAAATACAATAAAGATCTTCCTTTTGGTGGCGATGTTAAATACCATTTGGGTTTTTCTACCGATGTTGAGACATCACATAACAAAAAAGTTC
The DNA here is from genome assembly GCA_014378285.1 of Pseudopedobacter sp. Lineage (GTDB taxonomy): Bacteria > Bacteroidota > Bacteroidia > Sphingobacteriales > Sphingobacteriaceae > Pseudopedobacter. The sequence goes on along the minus strand of JACMNZ010000089.1, from coordinate 13,411 downwards.
ATTTAAGTCTTTGCCCAAATCCATCCCATTTAGAAACAGTTTCTGCAGTTGTAGAAGGTATTACTCGTTCTAAAATGGATTTAAAATATGATAGCGATTACAAGCGAATTGCCCCTATTTTATTACATGGTGATGCTTCTGTAGCAGGACAAGGCATTGTTTATGAGGTTTTACAGATGTCTAAATTAGATGCCTACTCTACCGGTGGAACTATTCATCTAGTCATTAATAATCAAATTGGTTTCACTACCAATTATAAAGATGCAAGGTCATCAACTTATTGTACAGACATTGCTAAAGTAACGTTATCTCCAGTTTTCCACGTTAATGGTGATGATGTTGAGGAATTAGTTTATGCAATAAATATGGCTATGGAATACCGTCAGCGTTTTCATAATGATGTTTTTATTGATATTTTATGTTATCGAAGATATGGTCATAATGAAGCTGATGAACCTCGTTTTACGCAACCTATGCTCTATAAAACCATAGAGAGCCATCCAAATCCACGAGAAATTTATGTAAAAAAACTACTTTCTTCTGGTACGGTTGATAATAATCTGGCTAAGCAAATGGAAAAAGAGTTTAAAGCTCTTTTACAAGAAAGATTAAACGAATCTAAAGAAGATAAGGGAGCTCCATCTAATCCAGCTTTTTCTGGCGCATGGACAGCAGTGAGATTTTCTAAACCAGAAGATTTTGAATATTCTCCAGATACTTCTATCGATAAAGAAACTTTTTTAAAGCTTGCCACAAGTATTTCAACGCTTCCTCAAGGTAAAAAATTCTTATCAAAAATTGACCGCTTGTTTAAAGAGCGTTTAAAGATGGCCGAAGAAACCCATGTTTTTGATTGGGCAATGGGCGAGTTACTTGCTTATGCCAGTGTGATTAACGACGGCAAGAGAGTAAGAATGAGCGGACAGGATGTAGAAAGAGGAACATTTTCTCATCGTCATGCTGTTGTTAAAGTAGAAGATTCTGAAGAAGAATACACGCCAATATCAAATATTTCCAAAAATCAACCTCCATTTGAAATCTATAATTCACACCTATCAGAATATGGTGTTTTAGGTTTTGAGTATGGGTATGCAATGGCAAATCCTAACGCTTTAACCATTTGGGAAGCACAATTTGGCGACTTTTTTAATGGTGCGCAAATTATTTTAGACCAATATATTTCTGCGGCAGAAACTAAGTGGCAAAGAGCCAATGGTTTGGTGGTATTGCTCCCTCATGGTTATGAAGGTCAAGGTCCAGAACATTCATCCGCAAGGATTGAGCGTTTTTTAGAGCTTTGTGCCGAAAATAATATGCAAGTAGTTAATTGTACTAATCCTGCACAGTTTTTCCATGCTTTACGCCGTCAATTAAAGAGGGATATACGTAAGCCTTTAATTGTTTTCACTCCAAAAAGCTTGTTGAGATTTCCAAAATGCGTTTCTCCTTTAAAAGATTTTATCGATAATAAATTTCAAGAGGTAATTGATGATCCAAACGTAAAGGCAATAAATGTTAAACGTGTTTTAATGTCTTTTGGTAAAATTTATTATGATTTATTAGAAGAACAAGAAAAAACCAAAAAACAAGATATTGCTATTGTGAGGTTAGAGCAAGTTTATCCAATACCTTTTGAGCAGTTAGGTAAACTCAGGAAAAAATATAAAAACGCCGAGTTTATCTGGGTACAAGAAGAACCAGAAAACATGGGAGCTTGGCCATTTATATCTAGGATCTTTAGAAAATCAGATTTTAATTTTGACGTTATTTCAAGAAAGCCTTCCAGTAGCCCAGCAACTGGTTTTGCTAAACAACATTTGGCAGAACAAGCAGCTATTGTTGCTAAAGCATTTGAGGTTAAAAACGTAGAAAAAGTTAAAGAGGTAATAAAAAAATCCGCTACAGCCAATACGGCTAAAGTTGATTAATAAGAAATAACATTCATAAATTTATGAGCTTAGAAATAAAAGTCCCTTCAGTAGGAGAATCAATCACAGAAGTTGTTTTAGCTAAATGGTTAAAAAAAGACGGTGACCATGTAGAAATGGATGAGGTGATTGCCGAATTAGAATCTGATAAAGCAACATTTGAATTACCCGCAGAAGCAGCTGGAACTTTAAAATTAATTGCCAAAGAAGGTGATACTTTAGAAGTTGGTGCCATTGTTTGCAACATTGAAGAAGGTGGCTCAACATCATCAACTCAAGATACTCCTGCAAAAGAAGAGCAAGAAGAAATAAAGGAAGAAGTAGAAAACACTGTTGATAAAATAGCTGCGAATACTGAAACCAAAGAAATAAAAGTTCCATCTGTTGGCGAATCTATTACCGAAGTAACCTTAACAAAATGGTTAAAACAAGAAGGTGATTTTGTTGAAATGGATGAAGTAATTGCCGAACTAGAGTCTGACAAAGCAACATTTGAATTACCTGCAGAAAGTGCTGGTATCTTGAATTTAGTTGCAAAAGAAGGCGATACTTTAGAAATTGGAGCTGTTGTAGCGAAAATTTCTGACGGTGGGGTACAAGCTCAAAGCTCAAAACCAAAAGCTGATAGTACTGAAAATCAGGCTACGAATGAAAAATTTACCGCTTCTTATGCGGATAAATCTCCATCTCCTGCGGCAGCAAAAATATTATCAGAAAAAGGGATTGATGCAAAAGAAGTGAAAAGCTCTGGTATTGATGGACGTATCACTAAAGAGGATGCAATGAATGCGCAAAAAGCTGAAAGTCATAAGCTAAAAGTCGAAAGCGCAAACTTTAAAAATATAAGCATAGCAACAACTTCTACAGTTTCTGGTGAAAGAAATGAACGTAGGGAGAAAATGACTTCTTTAAGGAAGACTATTGCCAAACGTTTAGTTACTGTAAAAAATGAGACTGCCATGTTAACTACTTTTAACGAAGTAAACATGGGGCCGGTAATGGAATTAAGGAAAAAGTATAAAGACCAATTTAAAGAAAAACATGGAGTCGGTTTAGGCTTTATGTCGTTTTTTACCAAAGCTGTAACAGAAGCTCTAAAAGATTTCCCTGCGGTTGGTGCAAGAATTGAAGGTGAAGAATTTGTTTACAGCAATTTTGCTGATATTTCTATAGCTGTGTCTGCACCTAAAGGTTTGGTTGTTCCTGTAATTAGAAATGCAGATAGCATGTCTTTAGCTCAAATTGAAAAAGAAGTAATTGCATTAGCAACAAAAGCGAGAGATGGTAAATTAAGTTTAGAAGAAATGACTGGAGGTACTTTTACAATCACTAACGGTGGTGTATTTGGCTCTATGATGTCAACTCCGATTATAAATGCCCCACAATCCGCAATTTTAGGAATGCACAATATTGTTGAACGCCCAATGGCGCAAAACGGACAAGTTGTTATCCTTCCGATGATGTATTTGGCTTTATCTTATGACCATAGAGTTATAGATGGAAGAGAGTCAGTAGGTTTCTTAGTTCGCGTAAAACAATTGTTAGAAGATCCTGCAAGATTATTGTTAGGAGTTTAACATCAAAATAGATTTTAAAAACCTCTGAGTAATTAGAGGTTTTTTCTTTTTTATAGATTTTTAAAGATGATTATTGCTGCCATAACTAAAGAATTATTTTTTAAATTTATCAGATTTGGCATAGTCGGGTTTTCGGGGATTTTTGTTGATTTTGGCATAACTTGGATGTTAAAAGAAAAATTTAAAATCCACAAATATGTAGCAAATTCTTGCGGATTTCTTTTCGCTACCGTAACCAATTATTTTTTTAATAGATATTGGACTTTTCAAAGCCATGATCCAAGAACCTTTCAACAGTTTGGTAAATTTTTCGCTATTGCATTGATAGGTTTAGTTTTTAATAATATCATCATCTATATTTTAAATGATAAATTAAAAATTAATTTTTACCTCGCTAAAGTTTTCGCCATTATAGCGGTCTCTATTTGGAACTTTTTTGCAAACTATATATATACTTTTGCAGCATAATGGGAAAAATATCGAATCAAAATTTTTTAAGTATAAAAAATAAGAATCTCTTTGTTTTTTTTCTTTGTTTAACATTTTTACTAAACTTACTTCAATCTTATTTTACCGGATTACACCCTGATGAAGCCTATTATTGGGTTTTTTCTAAATTTTTAGCTTGGGGTTATTTTGATCATCCACCAATGGTAGCTTTATTTATAAAAGCTGGGTATTCCTTATTTAAAAATACATTAGGACTTAGGCTTTTTACAGTAATAAGCAACTTAGTGGGCCTTATAATTTTATATCAAATAGTTAAAAAATATAATCCAAACATTTCTTTGTTCATCATTATGATAAGCTCGGTTTTGTTATTTCATGTATATTCGTTTATTACCACTCCGGATGTTCCACTATTTTTCTTTAGCATATTATTCTTATACCTCTATCAAGTCTATTTAAAAGAAGACAAAATTTACTGGGCTATATTGCTTGGATTAGTTTGTGGGGCATTGATGCTGAGTAAGTACCACGGTATTCTTTTGATAATTTTAGTATTAATTTCTAACCTTAAACTTTTTAAGAGGAAATCGTTTTACGCAGTCATATTTTTAGGGATTTTTGTATGCTTGCCACATTTATACTGGCAATACCAAAATGGTTTTCCATCCTTTTATTATCACATTATAGATCGCTCTGCAACACCTTATAGTTTTGATTATACTTCTCAATATTTTTTAGACCAACTTTTAATGATGGGTCCATTAGTTGGTTGGTTACTATTTTATTATGGATTTAAACAAAAAGCAAATCAAGATGCTTTTTTAAGATCTTTGAAGTTTGTTTTATATGGAGTATTTATTTTCTTTTTCTTAAGCACATTTAAAGGAAGAGTGCAAGCGCAGTGGCCATTAATAGAGTTTATTGCTCTTTTCATCTTAGCGTACGTTTATGCTAGCAAAAACATCAATCACTTTTCTAAATTTAAATGGTTATTTGGGATAAATATTTTGTTAATCGTTTTGGTTCGCTTTATAATTATGGGTTTTATACCTACCGCCAATAAAATTGTATTTGTGGCAAGTTTTCAAGGTTATGATATTTGGGCAAAACAAATAGAAATTGCAGCTGAAGGGAAAAATATAATCTTTAAAGATGGTTTTCAAGATGCTTCTTACTATAATTTTTATACAAATTCTTTAAATGCTGTGGCTTATAATTCTATCAATTATAGGCAAACACAATATGATCTTTGGTCGTTAGAAAATGAAATTCAAGGGAAAAACATTTATTTAATTGAAGAAGGTAAAGCCGATTCTACCAACCAAGAATCAATAGAAACTAGTAAAGGTTTTTATCATTTTACTTTAATTGATGATGTTAGGTTTTATCCCAAGATTTATTTTGATCCTATAAATTTCCCAAAGGATTGGAATAAAAACGAAACAAAATCTATTACTTTTACATTAAAAAATCCCTATTCAAAAACCATCTCTTTTTCTGACGATAATGAAAAATGGAAATGTAGTTTTCAATATGGTTTAATAAAAGATGGAGAAATTATAAGCCTCATACCGCTTTCAAAATCGCTAAAAAATTTAAGCTTAAAGGCCAATGAGACAAAGCTATTAAGTTTAAATATTACCTCCCCTAATCAATCAGGAGATTTTAAATTATTTTTATCTATAAAAACCGAACCTTTTGCTGGAACAAGAAATAGCAAAATGATTACCCTGAAAGTAAAATAAACATGAATATTAAAAAATTGAGCTTTATAATTTTATCATTATTAGCTACAAGTACTTTTAAATCTAATGCACAGACTATTGAGGGTAATCTCAATTATTTTGGCTTTATGGATAATAGAGAATACGCCCGTTCTCAAAGGTTTTCACAAACAATTTTCGGAAATCGTATTTCTCCAGAAGTTGGAATAAAATTGGATAGTTTTAATAGATTTAGAATTGGTTTTAATGCGCTTTATGAGTTTGGTTCCAAAAAAAATACGTTCATTGATAAAATTGACCCTGTAATTTATTACGAGCATGAAAAAAATAAGTGGAGATTTTTTATTGGCTCATTCCCTCGTTTAAATTTAGTTGATGATTATCCCAGAGCTTTACTAAGGGATACTTTAAATTATTATCGCCCTAATATTGAAGGATTGCTGGTAAAATATCAAACTAAAAAATTTAAAGAAACGGTTTGGTTAGATTGGACAAGTAGACAAACTGCAAACGATAAAGAGACTTTTCTTTTCGGCTTTTCTGGTAAATATCAACCTGGCGTTTTCTTCGTTTCACATTATGCATTTATGTTTCACAATGCTGGTGCTGGAATTCCTATCCCTGGAGATTTTTTGCAGGATAACGGAGGATTACAGGCAGAAGTAGGAATGGATCTATCAAAAAGAACATTCTTAGACTCTTTAACTTTAAGTGGAGGAGTAATGTTTTCTATTGAAAGAACAAGAGCAATTTCATCCTCTTTTAATACACCAGCTGGTTTTGTTTCCAATCTCTATGCTTCATATAAAAAATTTAGCGTTCAAAACACATTTTATGCCGGCCAAGGTCATCATATTATTTATGGCGATTCTTTTTACACCTCAAAAAGTTATGACAGAATTGATTTAGGTTATACACCTATAAAATATAAGAATTTGGAAGGAAAGTTTGTTTTTAGCTATCATATTGTTGATGGTGCTTTAGATAATCAACAAGCTTTCTTTTTAAGATATAACATATCCGGCAAGAAAAATTTGAAAATAAAGCAATAGCCTATTTTTTGATATACTTAACAATTTTGGCAAAAAGCTCTTCCGGCTTAAATGGCTTAAGTTGATAATCAACCATTCCATTTTCGTTTATTTCTCCAATATCATCTTTTAATATAGAAGCTGTGAGGGCTATGATTGGCAAATTGTTAAAGTAATCGTCGTTGGTTTCTCTTAATTTTTTTACGGTTTCATACCCTGATAAATCTGGCATGTGTACGTCCATCAAAACCAAATCAAAATCCTTAGATTGTAATAATTCTATGGCTTCATAGCCACCATCTGCACAAATGACCTCTAAACCAAATTTAGATAAAACTCTCTTAGCCAACAATCTATTTATTTCATTATCATCTACAACTAAAACTTTAGCTTTTAAATTTTCTGTTATTTGAATCTTCTCCTCCATCTTCACATTTTCTTTTTCAACAAAATTATTAAACCTCAAATCAAATTCAAAAGTTGTTCCTTCACCTAATTTGCTTTTTACATTTATAGAACCGTTGTAAAGTTCAATCAACCTTTTTGTAATGGACAGTCCTAATCCAGATCCGCCATATTTTCTAGCGGTATTAGATGCTGCTTGCGTAAAAGATTCAAAAATATAATCGAATTTATCTTCTGGGATGCCAATACCAGTATCTATAACCTGAAATTTTACACGAGTATAATCTTTATCGATATTTAATAGATTAACAATAATTTCAACAAATCCTGTTTCAGTAAATTTAATGGCATTATTAATTAAATTTATTAAAATTTGATATAGCCTTGTTTTATCGCCCCTTACCAAAGATGGTATATTAGAATCAACCTTATATTTCAATGCGATTCCTTTTTCCTTAATTTTAAATGTTAATGAATCTGAAACGTCTTTTATCAATTCATCAATAGATAGTCTTTTATTCTCCAGTTCCATCTTACCAACCTCAATTTTAGAAAAGTCCAAAATATCGTTAATCAATGCTAAGAGGTTATCTGATGAGAATTTGAGTAGTTTAATACTTTGTTTTTGAACTTCTAATTGCTCATCATCGCTTAAAATATTTGTTAATCCAATTATTGCGTTTAATGGGGTTCTAATTTCATGACTCATTACAGAAAGAAACATTTCCTTAGCTTTACTTAACTGAATGGCTTGTTCTTTAGCCTCAATCAATTGAAATTCTGCTCGTTTCTTTTGAGTAATATCTGAGATAATTTCTATTTGCTTAACTGTTTTTTGTTTTTCATCTCTTATTGGAGTATTAAAAATTGAAAGCCAAATCTCAGAACCATCTTTCTTATAGACCTTAATTTCTAAATTAAATGGAATAAGTTTAAGCGCATTTTCTCTTGCCTCATTTAAGATTTGCAAGTTTTTATCATCTCTTTTTACAACATCTCCAAAACGCTTACCTTCTACCTCATTTAACTTATAGCCTAATAGCCTTATTAAAGAATCATTAATCCAATTTACCTTCCCATTCTCATCGCTTATGCAAACACCAATTTCTGTTTTACTGGCAACTAAAGAAAGTAATTCTAGCTCTTCTTCAGATTGTTTTCTTTCAGTAATATCGACAACAATTTCTATTAAACTTTCTATTTCGTCTTTATCATTTAAAATAATAGTATTAAAAATAGAAAGCCAGATAGGTTTACCATCTTTCCGTTTGGCAAGTAATTCTACAGAAAAGGATTGCTTATTTCTTGTAGCTCTTCTAGCTTCTTCTACACTAGCATGAGAGTTTTCAGACTCAGATATAATATCACCAAGTTTTTGACCAGCAATATTTTCTAAGTTATATCCTGTTATTTTAGTAAAAGCCTCATTTACCCAAACTACTTCATTATCGCCGTTGCTTATTACAACGCCATTGTTAATTTTACTAGCAACAGTAGATAATTGATTTAGGCTTTTTATTAACTGTTTTTGTTTGGTGATTTCCCTGCCTATAATAAACCAAATACGGTTTTTTGTTACCGCATTCCAACTGATCCATTTTGTTTCCCCACATTTAGATAATATGCGTGTTTCTACTTCAAAGTTTTTCTGTTTATTTAACAAAGCTTCATTAGCAGACTTAAGAACAGTAATCCTATCCTCTGGGAAAATAAATTTAGAAATATTTAATCCTAAACTTTCTGAAGGAGAAATACCTAATATATTATCGGACGCATCATTAATATTTAATATCCTTTGATTTTCATCCAATACGCAGATAAGGTCTGGCGATGAATTAAACAGAATCTTAAACTCTTCTTTCTCTTCTTTATTTACTATTCCCTCTAAATTCTTTTTCCTCAAATTTAAGATATTAACTATTTGATTAGAAATGTCCTCTAAACCCTCAATTTGATTACTGCTTAAAGTTTTAGATGTATGATCAAGCAAACATAAGATACCTATTAAATCTCCATCTGCTGTTATAAATTTTAAACCAGCATAAAAATTAAATGGAAAATTATTACCGTTTAATAAATCTTTAAGTCTTTTATCTGTTTGAAGATGGGGAATTTGAATAAAACCCTCACTATTAACTGTATACTTACAAATTGAATCTGAGAGCTTTAAAACTATCGGTTCAATATCTCCTTTTGTGTATCTTATAACTTGTAAATTATCTTTTACAAAACTGATTGCAGCATTTTTACATTCACCAACATAACATGCCAATTTTAATAATGACATGAAATCCTTTTCAGAATTTTCATTAAACAAATCGTACAAAGACATATTTGCTATCGCATGATTTGTTTGTTGATATGTTTCTTCCACAGTTTATTTACTAACTATTTGGTTTAATCTTATTTATACAATGGATGTTTGGCCATTAGTTTATTAACTTTATTACGCAAATTTTCTAAAAAAGATACATCAGAATTATTTATCAATGCATCATCTATTAAATCTACAATTAGCGTCATATCACTTTCTTTTAATCCTCTAGAAGTAATTGCAGCTGTGCCAACCCTTATACCAGAAGTTACAAATGGAGATCTTTTATCAAAAGGAACCATGTTTTTATTTACTGTGATATCAGCTTTACCAAGTACTTCTTCTGCTAGTTTCCCAGTAATATTCTTATTGGTTAAATCAATTAACATTAAATGGTTATCCGTACCTCCAGAAATCAACTTGTAACCTTTCGCAACTAAAGCGTCTGCCATTGCGTTAGCGTTTTTCTTTACTTGAACTATATAGTCCATATATTCATCACTTAAAGCTTCACCAAAAGCAATTGCCTTAGCGGCGATGATATGTTCTAACGGACCACCTTGAGTTCCTGGGAAAACAGCACTATCCAATATAGCAGACATCATTTTTATTTCTCCTTTTGGAGTTTTTAAACCCCAAGGATTTTCAAAATCTTTGCCCAGCATAATTAAACCTCCTCTTGGGCCTCTTAAAGTTTTATGGGTAGTTGTAGTTACAATATGACAATAAGGAAGTGGATCAGCTAACAAACCTCTGGCTATTAAGCCAGAAGGATGCGAAATATCTGCTAAAACTAGAGCACCTATTTTATCTGCCACTTCTCTAATAAAAGCATAATCCCAATCTCTAGAATAAGCAGATGCGCCACAAATAATTAATTTTGGTTTTTCTCTTAATGCAACCTCTTCTAGTTGTTTATAGTTGATTAAGCCAGTTTCTTCTTCTACGCCATAAAAAAAAGGTTGGTATAATTTGCCAGAAAAATTAACTGGAGATCCATGAGTTAAATGACCACCATGAGCAAGATCAAATCCTAGTATTTTATCGCCCGTGTTTAAAACCGCTAATAAAACTGCTGCATTGGCTTGTGCTCCAGAATGTGGTTGTACGTTTGCCCATGCTGCATTAAATAATTCTTTAGCTCTTTCAATAGCTATTATTTCAATCTCATCTACAACTTCGCAACCGCCATAGTATCTTTTATGAGGCAAGCCTTCTGCGTATTTGTTTGTTAAAACCGATCCTGCTGCTTCCATAACTTGCTTGCTGACAAAATTTTCTGAAGCAATTAACTCAATTCCGTTTTCCTGTCTTTCTTCTTCTTTATTTATGAGGTCGAAAATAACTTGATCTTTTTTCATTTAATTTGTTTAATGTTAATTTTATTACGTTTATTAGAATCCTAAACCTGAATATCTTAATCTTGTAGAATTAAATCAATTCTCTAAATTAAAAATTTTAAGCTAGTATTTGAAAAAAATCATCCATGAATAAAATTAAATTTATAATTGTTGGTGTAGGTAATATTGGCTCAAAATATGTTTCTTTATTAAACGAATTTACTGATTATGAATTAATTGCAGTTATAGATTGTGACTTTGGAAGAAGAAAATTTATAAACAAATTAGTTCCATTTTTTACCTCATTAGAAGATTTTTTTACAGCAAAAATACAAGCTGATGTAATTTGTATTTGTACACCAAATGGTTTGCATCCATCTCAAACCATAAATTGTTTAAATGCAGGTTATCATGTGATTTGTGAAAAACCTATCGCATTAAAAGCTGAGGATGTATTAAAGATGATGGAGGCCGAAAAAATATCGGGTAAAAAAGTATTTGCAGTGATGCAAAACAGATATAGTCCTGTAGCAATTTGGCTTAAGAAACTAATGTCCCAAAAATTGATGGGAGAAATCAGATTATTACAAATTAATTGCTTTTGGAATAGGAATAGCAAATACTATCAAGATTCCCCGTGGAGAGCGACTAAAGAATTGGGAGGCGGCCCGTTATATACTCAGTTTAGTCATTTTATTGATTTAATGATTTGGATTTGTGGTAATCCAGAAAAAATTAGAAGTGAATTTTTTAACCTAAATAATGAAATCAACACACAATTTCAAGATAGTGGAATCATTAATTTCAATTTAGGAAAAAATGGAAAAGGAGTTTTCAATTTTACCAATGCTGCTTACGAAACAAATATTGAAAGTAGCTTAACCATTATTGGATCAAAAGGAAATGTAAAAGTTGGCGGACAATACATGGAAAAACTTGATTTTGTAAACCTAGACCAAGTTTTTGAACTCCCTGTTTTTGAAAACATTACTAAAGCAAATAATTACACTTACTATAAAGGATCTGCTGATAAACACGATGTATTTCTATCAAAAGTAATTGATTGTATCCAAAATAACAAAGAACCAGAAATTGGTTTAGCCGACGAGTTAAATGTGATTCATTTTATTGAGCAAGCTGTTCTTTTTGCCGAAGCAAAAAATTATTAAACCCTAAACCAATCTGAATTTTTAGCAATTCTTGTTGAAGCATTTCTAACATCGCTAAAAAATTATATACAAACTGAACTCTATCTTTTGATATTTTTAATAAGTCTTTAAATTCTAATTTAGAATTAATAGCCATTAAGCCAGAGATTTGATTTTTTTGTTCTTCTATGCTATAAGGATATTGAACTATTGTATGCTTAACCTCAGTAGATTTAATTTCATAATTTTTCATCACCTTTAAATAGGTCTTTAAAAGTTTGTACAAATCTAGAGATGAAAAATCTTCTATATTGGATGTTAATTTAGAGAGTTGACCTTTTACATCTTCATCAATATTACCTCTCTTACTTTTACCAAAACGAATATCTTCTAAAATTTTAAAACTCTCTACAACCTCTTTATATCTTTTATATTCTATTAATCTTTTTATTAAATCTTTTTGTAAATCTACTTCTTCACCATCCTCATTTAATTCTGGTCGTGGTAAAAGCATCTTAGCTTTTATGCGCATTAATGTAGCTGCAACATAGATAAATTCGCTAGCTAACTCTATATTTAAAGCGGTAAGTTTGTGCAAATAATCTAAAAAATCATTTGTTACTTTTGCTATTGGGATGTTATAAATATCCAATTCATCTTTTTCGATAAAAAATAAAAGCAAATCAAAAGGACCTTCAAAAATTGGAAGTTTAACAGAAAATTCTTCCGTTTGCTCCATCATTTTTAAGAGTTATTAATATCATCTAAAGTTAGAGAGACTAGTTTTTTGGTCTTAAACCACGTAATTGCCGCAACTAACAAAGTCATAGATCCACCAAAAACAACTGCTGGTACAGTTCGCATCAATTTAGCTGTTAAGCCTGATTCAAACTGACCAATCTCATTTGAAGAACCTATAAACATAGAATTTACCGCAGAAACCCGCCCACGCATATCATCTGGTGTTAAAAGTTGTAAAATTGTAGATCTAATAATTACACTTACACTATCAAAAGCTCCTTCTAAAAACAAAAAGAAAAGAGTGAGATAAAAATTAGTTGATAATCCATAACAAATAATAGATATACCAAAACCTGTAACTGCAAAAAGTAAATTTCGCCATGGTTTTGCCATTGGAGAAAATCTTGTCATTAACAACATGGTAACAACTGCGCCAACAGCTGGGGCAGCCCTTAAAAATCCAAATTCAGTTGCTCCAACATGTAAGATTTCCGTTGCAATCACAGGTATCAATGCTACTGCTCCTCCAAAAAACACCGAAAATAAATCAAGACTTAAAGCACCTAATAGCATTTTAGATTTAAAAACAAATCGTAATCCTTCAGATAAACTTTGTAAAATATTGGTAGTTTGTATGTAAGTTGATGGTCTACTTTTGAAGAAGAATGTCGAAATAAAAGCGATGGACAAGCAAATCAAAATAAAAATAAAAGTATGATTTATACCTGCAAATCCATAAAGTAAACCACCTAT
>JACMNZ010000471.1 GCA_014378285.1 Pseudopedobacter sp. | reverse complement strand
GGAGCTAAACGAATAGCTGGCGAATGCCAGCTATTCTATTGTTAATGCAATTGTACCACCGGTAATTAAACCACAAAAATGGCCAAAAAAATCTACCTGTGATTTTTGAAATTTATGATTTAAAAAACTGATGATTATGATTATCAAGAGGGGATAATCAATAGATTTTTCAATTGGCAAAAACTTGATAGTTTATTGTGGTTTAAAAAATAAATAAGCGGGCAAGTAAGCCAAATACCTCATTGCTTGCCCCTACTATGCTAAATGTTATTACTGATTTTTTTAAGAGTAAATTGAGTAATGAACTACCTATGAAAGATGCTACAAATATAATCCCTATCAAATAGCTTGAAAAATATTTTTTAGCCAAAAACTTTTCTAAATCATCACTAAATGATATAGTAAGGAAAGATTTAAGATAAGGTGGGAGCAATTGAAATAGACTAAACTATGGGTAATTATGCTATGTTTATTTGGATAAAATAGAAAACTGCTAGGATGGAATATACAACTGAAGTAGAAACGTTTTTTTAAGAAGCCGATCATGCTACAGGTAAAAATTACGGATAGAAGTATTAAAGTAAAAGGTTGCACCATAATAAGTAGAATTAAAAATGGGGTGGGCGTAAAATCTATTACGTTAAATTATAAGAAGGTTATTACCAAGGAAAATTGTTTATTAGCTTTTTGATATATAAGACTTTAGTAAACCTTTTGCACAAAATTTAAAAATTATGCTAATCAAATATTATACAAAACAATTGATATAAAACATTATAATTTTGTTAAGTATTTATAATTAAATTATTAATAAAGCGGCTCATTTAATACTATAGATATGTTTTAATTTTATAAAGTTAATTTTTGATTAAACATTACTTAATGCTAAGATTTGATTTTTGTGGCTTAAAAAAGCAACAAAAATGAAGATAAAATTATCAAAATTAATTATTTTACTGTTAATCACTTTTAGCATAGGTAATGCATTTGCACAATCAACAGATGCCTCAATTACAGGAATTATCGTAGATAATAAAGGGATGTCGGTACCTGGAGTATCTGTTTCTATTAAAAATGAATCTACTGGCTTCCAATCAATTTCGATGACAAATGCCGAGGGAAAATACTTTTTTAGACAATTACCCTTAGGAAAGCCCTATACCGTTAAAGCTTCTTTTATAGGTTTCGCTACACAGGTTAAGAATAATTTGGCCTTAAACTTGGGCGATCTGTTAATCATCAACTTTAATTTAACAGATGCTGCTACTGATCTTAGAGAAGTTATTGTTACCGATAAGGCAATTAATAGTAGGATTGATAGATTAGGAAGTAGTACATTGATTACTGCTGAGAATATACAACAAATACCAACACAAAACAGAAGTTTTACAAACTTATCTGCATTAGCCCCAACAACAAACGGAGGTAATATTGGTGGGCAGTTATTCTCATCAACTAATTATTTGATTGACGGAGTGAGTGCTAGAAACAACCTCACCTCCGGAGAAATCGGTAGAGGACCTTTTACATTATCTATAGAAGCGATTAGGGAATTTGAAGTCATCACAAATGTTTATGATGTTACGCAGGGAAGGCAAGGAGGTGGAGCTGTAAGTGCAGTAACAAAATCAGGAACTAATCAATTTACTGCAACTGCATTTGATTATTATAGATCAGATTTCTTGGCCAGTCCGTTTGATATTAGGGGCAATAGAAGAAATCAACAGTTTACTACCAATCAATATGGATTTAGTGCAGGGGGGGCACTTGTCAAGGATAAATTACATTTTTTTACAGCTTTAGATAGACAGGACCAAGCTCAACCATTATTTATTGCTGATATTCAAAATGACAACGATGCAAACGCTCTTAGAATTAGCAAAGGAGCACTTGATAGTGTGATCAATATAGGTAGAGCAAAATACGGATTAGGGAGCGGCCAACAAATTGGGGAGTTTGGCTTAAAAACTTTAGCTAACACTTTTTTTGCTAGGTTGGATTGGCAAATTAACCTTAAAAACAGATTAACCATAAGAAACAATTACACTGATTGGCTGAATCCAAATAGTGTGAATGATAATTCGCCTATCAATTTATTTGAAGTATATGGAGATTTTAAATCAAGTGAAAACAGTACGCTAGCATCATTAAGAACACAAGTAAAACCAAACTTGTTAAATGAGTTAAAGATACAATACCAGCATGCAACTAGGAATTTTGTACCTAACAGCCAATTACCTGCTGCTAATATCCCAAGGGCTATTGTAACAGTACGTTCAACTTTGCCTAATGGAACCTTAGGTAATACACAAGTACAACTAGGGGGGCAAAGATATACACCTGAAGACAACCTAGAAAATCAGGTACAACTTGTAAATACAACTTACTTATCAAAGGGTAAATATAATATCACTTTTGGTACGGATAACACGTTAACGTACCTAAATACTTATATCTCTAACGAGCAAAATGGACGCTTTATTTTTAATAGCCTGGCAGAGTTTGACAATCTAAATCCATCTAGATATGCTAGAGAAGTGCCATTGAAAGGAAAACCATCAGTACAGCAATACGTATTAAATGCTTCACTTTTTGGGCAAGTACAATTTCTTCCGTTTAAAAATGTTGATGCTACATTTGGTTTAAGGTATGATGTTACCAGTTATTTAACGGCGGCAGAAAACAACCCGATAGTTGAACGCACCCTTGGTTTTAGAACAGATTACAATCCTACTGATTGGAACAATATCCAACCTAGGGTTCAATTAACATGGGACGTTAAAGGTAAAAAAACGGATATTATAAGATTTGGAGCAGGAATATTTTCCGCAAACCCTATAACCTATGCGCAAGTAAATAATATTCAAAACACAGGAACAAAAGTTGCTGCCATTGATGTTACCAGGCCAATTAACCCTAATAGTCCAAACCTTGTACCACGGCCTGATTTTCCATCATATAGGAATAACCCAGCTACTGCACCAGGTTTGATTGCAGGTGTGCCTTCAGTTTCTACCATTAATTTTAATGATGAAAATTTACAAGTGCCCTCTATTTATAAAGCAAATATTAGTTACAATAAGCTTTTTAATAATTGGTTGAGGATTGGAGCTAATTTTTTGTATTCAAATACACAAAACAACTATGTATATTTAGATAGAAATATAGTTGATCAACCTGCTTTTACTTTATCAAATGAGGCAAATAGAGCTGTTTTTGTACCATCAAATACAATTAGTGCAGGTGGAATAACAAATAATGTTTTAGGTAGAAAAACACAAGAAGTTGGTAGATCCTTAATTTTTACCAATGGAGCAAAATTAAGAACTTATACTGCGATATTTGATGCTGACATTAGGTATTTTAGAGATGGTTACTTAAACATTAGTTATACAATTAATGATGCTAGAGATAATACGTCCTATAATGGGAACGTAGCAAACACAGCTACTTTTAGGCCCATAAAATCAGATCCAAGAGATTTAACTGAAATAAATTATTCTGATGCACAATTCAGAAATAAATTGGTCTTTTTTGGTTCGGCTCCAAGTTATAAAGGTTTTATGTTTAGTGGTAGATTTACTGGACTTGGAGGGTCTAGGTACTCATTAACGGTAGATGCGGATATAAACGGAGATTTTGTAGGAGGCCCAGGAAACGACAATGATTTAGCTTTCGTTTTTGACCCAAATGACCCTAACACCCCTGCAACTGTTAAAGCTGCTATGGAGCGGGTTCTTAATAACCCTGATAATAGAGCTAGGGAATATATCAAAAATAGTTTGGGTAAGATTGCCGACAGAAATGGAGGAGAAAACCCTTTTGCTGGTACTTTTGATTTAAGACTTGCAAAAACCTTTAAAACCCATAAAAAACAGGCACTTACTTTAAGTGTAGACGTTTTTAACTTTGCTAATTTACTAGATAAAGATAAAGGAGTTAACTATAATTTAGGTACACAAAACCTATTATTTGTTACAGGTTTTAACCAAACTACCCAACAATATAGTTATAGAGTTAATGAAAATGTTGGGATGATACAAAGAAACGGAACGCCTTACCAGATTCAAATTGGAGGACGTTATACATTTTAAATAAATGATATGAAAAAGTTAATAATACTACTTTGTTTAGGTGCAACATTTTTACAGACTGAGGCACAAGAGAAAAAACATGTAATCATCATCAGTATTGATGGTTTTAGACCCGATTTTTATAGAGAAGCTAAATGGCCAACGCCTATATTGCAGCAACTGGCTAAAACAGGTGTAAGTGCCGATGGGGTTAGGGGTGTTTTCCCTAGTGTTACCTATCCTTCGCACACTACAATTATTACCGGAAAAATGCCATTAGATCATGGCATATATTACAACTCTCCGTTTGAACCTTATGGTGCAACTGGCAGATGGTACTGGGAAACAGAATTGATTCAAACACCCACCTTATGGAGTTTGGCCGAAGACGCCGGCTTAAAAACAGCATCTGTGTTTTGGCCGGTTTCTGTAGGTGCGCCAGTAGATTACAACATTCCCGAATTTTGGTCGATAGACAAAAAGATTGATAGACTTTTGCCAATAAGAGATAATGCTAAACCTAAAGGGCTTTTTGAAGAAATAGAGCAAAACGCAACCGGTAAACTTACTGCTGTTGATTTAAACAGTGATTTTTTAAGTGCCGATGAAAACGGGAGCAGAATGGTTGCTTATCTTATTAAAAAGCATCAGCCTAATTTACTCACCTTCCATATTTTTAGTGTTGATCATGCCTCACATGCCGAGGGAAGAGATGGAGAAATGGTGAGAAAAGCGGTTGCAGGAGCAGACCATGCCGTGGGCAATATTTTAGAAGCCATTGAGCAAGCGGGCATCAAAGAAAATACCTCGGTAATTATTACCGGAGACCATGGTTTTGTGGATGTTAATAAAAGTTTGAGTCCGAATGTTTTGTTAATGCAAAAAGGAATTATTGCCGATACAACAGCAAAGGCAAATTGGAGCGCTAAATTTCATACTTCTGGAGCTGCGGCATTCTTGCATTTAAATCAAAAAGACGATGTAAAAGTTGTAAATGATGTTAGAGCGTTGCTGAATGCTTTACCAGTAGCGCAAAAAAAACTATTTAGAATAGTGGAGCGTAAAGAATTAGATTCAATTGGGACCGATCCAAATGTTGCTTTAGCGCTAGCGCCTATTGAGGGTTACAGCATGAGTAGTGTTACAAAAGGTGATTTTATTAAACCGGCTAAAGGTGGTACACATGGATTCTTTCCAGATTTTAAAAATATTGAAACAGGTTTTATTGGATATGGTGCCGCCTTTAAAAAGCCATCTGTGATACCTATGATGGGATTAGAGGATATAGCACCAATTGTTTCTAAAATTTTGAATTTAAAAATGAGAACATTAAAGCCAAGTTTAGAAAAATATATTTTTACAAATAAAAAATAGGTCTTTCAACTATACCTCTAAAAAGTTTAACAGGCTTTCAGTAAAAACTGGAAGCCTTTTTTGATTTTTTAATTTATTTATAATCTCTCCTTTATGTTACTTAAGCCCACATTATATAATAAAGGCCAAAAACTAAATGCACAAAGCTGAAAGCTAAAAACCCTTGTTGGCTAAGATG
>JACMNZ010000470.1 GCA_014378285.1 Pseudopedobacter sp. | reverse complement strand
GCCAATGCAAGATATGCTAACGCACTATATGTAACCAAAATTTCTGAAGTCAGTATAAAAGAAATTACAGGCACTTTAAGCTTTTAGCTTTGAAAAAAGATTCATACAATCTTTTTATATATTTGCCTAAAGTATAGATAATCAGGATGCAATCATTCAAATATAAAAAAGTACTCTTAATTGATGATAATTTCATTGATAATATGATCAATGAAAAAATTTTAATTGTCAATAAATTCGCTGAGCAAATTATTATCAAGCTATCCTGTGAGTCTGCGATAATCTATCTGCAAAAACTTGAAAAAGATAATGAAGAGTTTCCGGAAATAATATTTTTAGATATTAGGATGCCTGTTAAAACAGGATTTGATTTTTTAGTAGAATTTCAAGACCTTCAATCATTTAATAAAGAAGCAATAAAAATTGTAATCCTATCGTCTTCCTTAGATCCAACCGATCATAAAAAAGTGATAGAATTTAATAACGTTACCGATTTTTTAGGTAAACCCTTAACCACTGCTATGTTAAAATCTATTTAATGTTACTTGTTGCAGACGGTGGTTCTTCTAAAACCGATTGGATTTTGTTACATGCAGATCAATCCATAGAAAAATTTCATACAGGAGGATTAAATCCTTTTTTTACAACAGAAAAGGAAATAGTTAAAAGTCTACATCATTTTACGCCTTTTAAAGCTATTGCTGATAAAGTATATGAGCTGCATTTTTTTGGAGCAGGATGTAGCAGTCCCGATAGAAGAGAATTAGTTTCTAACGCACTTTCTATATTATTTAAAAATGCTTTTATAAGTGTAGAGAGTGATACTTTAGGGTCTGCAATAGCGTCTTGTAAAAACAAGCCAGGATTTAGTTGTGTTTTGGGCACAGAGTCAAATATTTCTTTTTATGATGGAGAAAAGGTGTTTCCAAGCAATTTGGGATTGGGGTATATTTTAGGTGAAGAAGGTTCTGGAACTTATTTTGGCAAGATATTAATTACAGACTTTTTATACGGAAGGGCACCACAAGAAATCATGGAGTCTTTTGAGGTAACTTATAGATTAAATAAAGAAATCGTTATAAAAAATTTATATCAAAAATCTTTTCCAAACTACTTTATTGCATCATTTGCCAATTTCATGAGCAAGCATTTGGATCATCCGTATATTCAAAATTTATTAATAAAAGGCTTTGATGATTTTATAATAACCCATATCAAATCATATCATAATTATAAAGATTATTACGCTCATTTTGTAGGGTCAATAGCCTATCATTTTAAAGATATTTTAAAAGAATGTTGCCTACAACATCAAGTAAATGTGGGTAATATATTAGAAAAACCAATAGAAGAACTTTTTACTTGGATTAAAAAGCGAGAAGGATTTTAATTTTGAAAATTAAGCATTGTTTTCTGAATAAAAATTCTCACTTTTAATTCTGCTAAAAACTTAAAACTTTAATTTTTAGTATATTGATTAAAGTTTTCTCAAGATGATTAAAAAGCATTTACTTACCTATTTATTGGTTTTTAGTTTTTCCATTTCATTTGCTCAACAAGGTAATAAATTGGTTAACGAAGCACAATTTCAAAAACTACAAACCCTTTCTTCCCAATTTAAAGAAACATCTGAAGAAAACAGAAATAGGGCTTTTGCTTTAGCAGCAAAAAACAATTGGGTAACATTTAGGGTTCAAAAAGATGGTACAATTATCTCTTTACAGGGTGTGGATGATTTAGGTTTGCCATTATATCTTAAAACAGAAAATAATACAATTGCCGCAGGTACAACAAGAGCTAACAGTTTTTACTCTGGCGGTAGTTTAGGACTTAGTTTGAACGGATCTAGCGATAATCTTGTAGGGAAAATAGGTATTTGGGATGGAGGGATAATTTTGACAAACCATCAAGAATTTCAAGGTGTTGATGGAAGCAGAATAGTCCAAAAAGATAATCCTAGCACAGGAAGCCAACACGCTACTCATGTTGGCGGAACAATGATGGCTACAGGTATAAACCCCATTGCAAGAGGGATAGCTTGGGGATTAAAGAAATTATATGCCTGGGATTTTAATACAGATGTTGCAGAAATGACAACAGCTGCATCCCAAAGTATGATCATATCTAATCATTCTTATGGATTTATTTCTGGATGGAACTACAATTCTGGTACAACTCCTCCAAGATGGGAATGGTATGGTGCACCTGGTACAACCGAAGATTATAAGTTTGGTTTTTACGATGATAGTGCTAGGGACTGGGATCTAATATGTTACAACGCACCATATTATTTACCTGTAAAATCTGCTGGTAACAATAGAAGTGAAACAGGGCCAAGTGTTGGTACAGAATACTATGGCTTTGAGACAGGTTCTAGTAAGTTGGTTAGTAAAGGTTTAAGACCATCAGGTATAAGTAGTAATGATGGATATGACATTATATCTACAACAGGTACAGCAAAAAATATTTTATCAATTGGTGCAGTTAGTGGTCTTCCCTTTGGTGCAAACTCAACAGACGATATTAAAATATCATCATTTAGCAGCTGGGGCCCAACAGATGACGGAAGGATAAAACCTGATTTGGTTGCAGACGGAGTTCAACTTACCTCTACCAGTAACGAGAGTACAAGAGCTTATGCAACACTTTCTGGCACTTCAATGTCATCTCCAAATACCAGTGGATCTTTAATATTGCTACAAGAATATTATTCCAAATTAAATAACGGGGCTTTTATGCGTTCTGCTAGTTTAAAAGGTCTGGCAATTGAAACTACAGATGAAGCTGGTATTACCCCAGGGCCAGATTATATTTATGGATGGGGATTATTAAATGTTGAACGAGCTGGTCAATTAATAAAATTGAATGGTACAAATAGCTTAATTGCAGAACGAACTTTAGCGCAGGCAGAGGTTTATAACTTACAAGTCATTACTTCTGGAGCAGGACCATTAAAGGTTACCATCTGTTGGACAGATCCTGAAGGCACACCTGGTATTACTGGAACATTAAACAGCCGTACTCCAAAATTGGTGAACGATTTAGATTTAAGGGTTATTAAGGAATCCACCACATTTTTGCCCTGGAAATTAGATCCTAATAATCCTGCTAATGCGGCTGTACAAATAGATAATGTGGTAGATAATGTGGAGCAGATTACAGTTCCAAATGCCGTTCCTGGCCAAGTTTATACCATTAGGGTTTCTCATAAAGGCACATTAAGTAAAGGACCACAAGCATATTCTATTATTGCTTCTGGTATTGGAGGAAATGTTTATTGTGCATCTGCCGCAACTAATTCGGCAGATACGAGAATAGATAAGGTTGTTTTAAATACAATTTCAAATACTTTACAAAATACTTGTAGAACCTATTCTGACTTTAAATCTACTAGCACAAGCCTAGAAGTAGGTAAAAATTATCCTTTTACAATTAGTTTGGGTACGTGTGGTACCGTTCAAAATAAATTTGCTAAGATATTTGTAGATTGGAATGGAGATGGAGATTTTGAAGATGCCGGAGAAACTGCTGCAACTTCTGCTTTAATAGCTGGTAATTTAGACTTTACAGGAAATATCACAGTCCCAAACAATGTAGTTATAAATAATACTACAGTGATGAGAATTGTAACCAGTGAGGTTGCTAGTTCAGATTTGGTTACCCCTTGTGGAACATACAATAAAGGGGAAACTCAAGACTATACCATTAATTTTATTAAGCCAGCAAACGATGTCGGAATTATAGCTTTCAATAATTTGCAGGATAATATCTGTGAAACAAATGG
>JACMNZ010000088.1 GCA_014378285.1 Pseudopedobacter sp. | reverse complement strand
ATACTTCATTTTCTTATTATGCAGATGAGGTGAAGCCATGGAGTATTTTTTGGTTTTTTTTTAAAGGAGAATCTTTAGAAGAAATTGCTGATTTGTACATCAAAATTAATCATACAAACAAAGGCTATTTGCCCTATAACGAAGAAAGAATAAAGTTATTTAATAGAATATACCAATATTTAGAAAGAGGTTATGGGAGTACTAATTTAACCTATATAAATATGTGCTTATTAAATTTAATTTCTTCTTTGGTATTGGTTACAGATACAGAGAAGAAGAAAGAGGATAAATTACAGGGGGTAATTAATAGCAGTATATTATTTATGAAAGAACATTGCGAAAAAAATCTTCAACTTTCTCAATTAGCTAACCATGTAAGTATGTCCGCATCTCATTTTTCCTTAATATTTAAAAAATCTACAGGAGTTTCTCCAATTAACTATTACAATACCCTAAAAATTCAAAAAGCTTGTGAGTATTTAAAATTTACAAATCTTTTGGTAAAAGAAGTAGCTTTTAAAGTTGGAGTAACAGATATTCAATATTTTACAAAATTGTTTTCTAATATAATGGGAGTTACACCACATAAATACAGAAACCAATAATTTTTTTCTATCCTAAAAATTTAATAGTGTCGGGCAAAACATTCAATAAATTTTTATCTAAATGATAGTCAGGAATTAAAACCTTAACCATTGTTAGATCATTTTTATAAGAAATATCTACTACACCATTCAACTTATCAACGCAATTTTTTATAGTATAAAGGCCTAATCTAATGGTGTCCATATCTCCTTTTTTATGTGCTTTTTTAAAAAATTCGAAGGCATTTTTTAATTCAATTTCAGAGAAAGTTTTACCATTATTTTCAACCGTTAAACAAAAAATACCATCATTATCAACAAAAGAATTGATAATGATTTTAGGAGATAAACCGTCACTAAATTTAAAAGCGTTATCTAAGATATTGGTCACAATAGATTCAAAGATTTCAGTATCACTATGAAACTTTTTTAAAGATTGTGTATCTAATTTAATTTTTATATCCGCTTTAGCGTATTTATATTTTGATTTTACTTGATTTAAGATTTGGTTTATTTTATCATAAACCAATATTTCTTCTATATCTAAAGGTTTGGTTCTTATACCATTTACTAAAACCATCTTCTTAAGCATTTCATCCATTTTTTGAGATTCGATTTCGATCATATCTACAATCTCTTGTTTGTCATCTTCAAATTTTGCTAAAGAAGTAAGACCTAAAATTCTGCACAATGGGCCTCTAATATCATGTGATGTGCTGTAAAAAAATGATTCTAATTCATTATTGACCTTTGTTAATTGGATGTTAGCTTTATTTAAATCTAACGTTCTTTGTTTTACCTCAATTTCTAACTCATTTTTATAGTTTTTTTGAATTTTATTATGAGTTTCTTCTTTGTGTAATACATCTTTTAAGAAAATATATAAAAAGAAACCAATTACAGAATAAACCAATATTATAAATATAATGTTGTTAAAAAACTGATTATTAATATCTTTTAAAAATTCTTGAAAATTTTTATCAATCTGAACAACAGCTACTACCTTACCTAATTTATTTTTAATGGGAGCAAAAGCAGATAACCAAACACCATTTTCATCTTTATATTCATCTAAATTATCGCCCTTATCAAAATTTTGCGATAGTTCTTTTGGAGGGTTGTGATAAGTGTGAAAATAATAAGGACTACTGCTTGAAGTAATGGCAAATAAAAACTGATTATTTTTTGATTTTACTAGTGTGTAAATTGGTGTATTGATATGAGTTGATTTTTGAACCTCTCTTAACTGTAAATGAATTTTATTGTATGAAGTATCTTCAACAGAATTTTTTATTTGGTCTTTTGTATTAAATTTTGAAGTAACTTTTTCATGTTCATCACCATCAATTTGTGCAGCTAAAATATTTGCTGCCGTACTTAACTTAGCAAAGACGTTCTGTTTAGCACTTAGTTTGCTTGTAGAATAAACATGAAAGGTATTATAAACTGCCAATAAAATAAGGCATACATAAACAGAAATAATAATCTTTAATTTCAAGAATTTCATGTTACAACATATAAAGTTTTAATAGTTTACGATAACAATACTTTTTTGGTTTTTAAAACAAAAATTATTGTTAATAATTAATCAGAAAATTGATAGTGAAAGATTGAATAATACTTAAATACGACTAATTAATTTGATTGTAATATTTTTATTACTATTATTTTTTCTTTCTTTGTAAACTTTATAACCTATCTATTCCCTAAAAATTGAAATCAATTTACTTTGTTGACAAAATTCAGCCTGTTGTTTTTTCTAAAAATTTTGTAGTTGGTCTGTATATTTTAATTGCGATTATCACTGGTTTTAAGCAATATTACAGGGAAAGCTTTAACAACTATAAAATTTTTAAATACACTTATTATCATACTATAAATCAGCAACCACTTTACGAAAATTATCCACAACAATATGATGACTCTAATCATTATGGGCCAGTTTTCGGATTAATAGTAGCTCCATTTGCATTGTTGCCAGATTATCTAGGAACAATTTTGTGGAATATTGCGAATGCATTATTATTAATATTTGGAATTTATAGCTTACCATTAAGTATTGTTAAACGTTCTGTTTTAGGTTTACTTTGTGCTCATGAAGCCTTAGGGGCGATGTTAAGCTATCAATTTAATGTTGGATTAACCGGATTAATACTTTTCTCATTTTCATATTTATTAAAAAATGAGGTTGGAAAATCTGCTATAGCTATAGCTTTAGGAACATTGATAAAAATTTATGGAATATTAGGTTTAGCATTCTTTTTTTTTACAAAACGTAAAATATCTTTTATAGTCTACGGCATTATTTCTTTGGTCTTATTGGTTATTCTACCTATTTTTTTATCATCTGTTGAATTTACTAAACAAGCTTATATAGATTGGTATTCATCATTAATTCATAAAAATGATTTAAATGTATCGCTAACATCCGGACAAGATATTTCCTTAATGGGTATAATCAGAAGATTGATGCAGAACCCTAACGTACCTAATTTACCTTTTATAATAGGAGGATTAATATTGTTTTTATCACCATACTTAAGAATAAATCAATATAAAAATGTAGCGTTTAGATTAATGCTTTTAGCTTCATCATTAATTTTTGTAGTGATTTTTAGTACAGGTTCAGAATCACCAACCTACATTATTGCTTTTACAGGAGTTTCTTTATGGTTTGTGATTCAAGAAAATCCTAAATTGAATTGGATTATTATTTTATACATTTTTGCTTTTATTTTAACTAGTTTATCCCCATCAGATATTTTTCCTAAATACATTCGGGTAAATTATGTTCAACATTTTTCTTTAAAAGCTTTGCCATGTGTAATGGTATGGTTTGTAATCATCTATCATATGCTTGTTGTAGATTTTAAAAATCATAAACTTAATATTGAATGAAGAAATTAGTTTCGATTATTATTCCTGCATTTAATGAAGAAGAAAATCTCTATGCAATTGTTGAAAGGATTGAAAAGGTTTTTGATTGTTTGGACTATTATTTTGAAATAATTATAGTTGATGATGGAAGTAGCGATAATACGATCAACTATTTGAAATCTGAGATAAAAAAGAAGTCTTATCTATTTTTTATAGAATTTTCTAGAAATTTTGGTCATCAAGCTGCGTTGATGGCCGGTTTAAATAATGCTACTGGCGATTGTGTAATTTCTTTAGATGCAGATTTGCAACATCCTCCAGAAATGTTTGCTCAAATGTTGCAAAAATGGGAGGAAGGATATGAAGTTGTTTATACAAGAAGATTATCAGATCCATCACTTCCTTTACAAAAAAGAAAATCTTCCGAACTGTTTTATAAACTTCTAAATTCCCTTTCAGATGTGGAAATTGAAGCTGGAACTGCCGATTTTAGACTTTTAGACAAAGTTGTTGTACAAAATTTGAATCAATTTAAAGAAATGGATCCTTTTGTTAGAGGCTTAGTTAAATTGGTTGGTTTTAAGCAATTTGCAATTGATTATGTTCCTGCAGAAAGGTTTAGAGGTGCAAGTAAATACAGCTTAGCTAAAATGAGAAAGTTAGCTTTACATGGAGTTACTTCCTTAAGTATAAAGCCCTTACATACAGCTGTTTATCTTGGTTTCTTTTTCTCTTTTCTATCTTTATTATACATTCCTTATATTTTATTTGCATTTTATCAAGGAACAGAAGTTTCTGGATGGGCATCATTAATTATGACAGTTGTATTTTTTGGAGGTTTACAGTTGATTATACTTGGCTTTTTAGGGATCTATGTAGGAAAAATGTTTATGCAAGCTAAAAAAAGGCCTAATTATATCATTCGTTCTACAAATATTAAATAAATTGATTTTACTAAGTTTTGATATTGAGGAATTTGACATGCCATTTGAATATGGTAAAACAATATCTTTTGAAGATCAAATTTCTATTTCCATTGAAGGAACAACCATTATATTAGACTTATTAAAAAAACATAATGCCAAGGCAACTTTTTTTAGTACAGTTACTTTTGCAAAAAACGCTCCATATATCATTAAAAGAATAGCAAACGAAGGGCATGAACTAGCTTCTCATACCGTAAATCATTCATCGTTTAAAGAGGACGATTATTTAGAATCGTTGGTTCAATTAGAAGAATTATCCGGCTTACCAATCAAAGGTTTTAGGATGCCAAGGATGCAACCCGTTAACGATATTAAACTAAAAGAAGCAGGTTATTTCTATGATAGCTCTATTAATCCTACCTATTTACCGGGGCGTTATAACAATTTGAATGAACCCAGAAAATATCATTTAAAAAATGGAATCATCAAATTGCCAGCTTCTGTAAGTACCTATTTTAGGTTTCCTTTATTTTGGCTTTCGTTTCATAATTTACCAATTTGGTTATATTATTCGTTATCAAAAAAGGCAATTAAAAGTGAAGGCTATTTAAACGTTTATTTCCATCCTTGGGAGTTTTATGACTTAAATGATAAAGAAAGATTTGGCTTCCCAAATTATGTAAGTAAAAATACAGGAAAGGAAATGATGTTAAGAATGGATAAAATTTTAAAGAAATTTTCTGATAATGGTTATAAATTCTCTACTATAATCGATTTCATAAAACCCATTTTAAAATAAAAAGATTAAAAGTCCTAAAATAATTGGACTGTAAACTTATTTTAATAATTAACCCTACAAACCAAATTAGTTTAAAAAAACCCTTTTTCTTGTTATTTAACGCTTATATTTAACGCAATTTGTTAGACTTAATCAGATTTGTAACAAAAGCCAAGATACTATATGTCAGAAACTGCAGAACTAAAATTAGAAGGAAATGTTTACACTTTACCAATTGTAGAGGGAACGGAAAATGAAAAAGCAATTGATATAGCTAAACTGAGAGATTTAACAGGTTTTATTACATTAGATACTGGCTATAAAAATACTGGTGCAACAAAAAGTTCAATTACTTTTTTAGACGGGGAAAAGGGAATTTTAAAATATAGAGGTTATTCTATTGAGCAATTAGCAGAAAAGTCTTCTTTTTTAGAGGTTGCTTATCTTTTAATATTCGGAAATTTACCAACTCAAAAGCAGATTGAAGATTTCCAACATCAAATAAGCAGGCATACGCTTGTTCATGAAGATATGAAGAAATTTTTTGATGGTTTTCCATCAAAATCCCATCCAATGGGGCAACTTTCTTCATTAGTATGCTCACTTTCTTCTTTTTATCCAGAATCTTTAGATCCTAATCAAACAAAAGAAGAATTTGATTTAACAATCATCAAACTATTAGGAAAAATGGCCACTATTGTTTCTTGGATTTACAAGAAATCTTTAGGTCATCCAGTTATTTATCCTAAAAATAAATACGATTACGTTACCAACTTCCTTCACATGACTTTTGGTCAGCGTACCGAAGAAGTTGAAATTGACGATGTGGTAATTGATGCGATGAACAAATTGTTGATTCTACATGCAGATCATGAGCAAAACTGTTCTACATCTACCGTTAGAATTGTTGGTTCTTCAGATTGTAATCTTTATGCATCTATTTCTGCTGGTATATCTGCACTTTGGGGCCCATTACATGGAGGTGCAAACCAAGCCGTGATAGAGATGTTAGAGAAAATCAAAAATGATGGTGGCGATGTAGATAAATGGGTAAATAAGGCAAAAGATAAAAATGATTCTTTCCGTTTAATGGGATTTGGACACCGTGTTTATAAGAACTTTGACCCAAGGGCAAAAATCATTAAAAAAGCATGTGATGATATTTTAAAGAAATTGGGAATTAACGATCCTGTTTTAAATATCGCCAAAAAACTAGAAGAAGTAGCGCTAAATGATCCTTACTTTGTGGAAAGAAAATTATATCCCAACGTAGATTTTTATTCAGGAATTATTTACAGGGCACTAGGTTTCCCAACAGAAATGTTTACCGTTTTATTTGCTTTAGGCCGTTTACCAGGATGGATTGCGCAATGGAAAGAAATGAGAGAGAATAAAGAACCAATCGGTCGTCCACGCCAAATTTATGTTGGCGAGAACGATAGGGATTTTGTTCCGATAGAAAAAAGATAATAAAAAAAGTCCTTGAAAAAGGACTTTTTTTATGCTTTTACTTTTCTGAAAGAGGGGAATGACCATCAACATCTCCTGTTAAAATATCGATAACAGTTTTATGTTTATTTATCGTTTTAGAAGATTTATCTGCATCTAAACCCAAATTTTCTTTTTTACTATTTTCTATTTGTTCTTCTAATCTTTTTTTAGCTTCAGCTATAGATTTTTCGTCGTCATTATTCATGTTTCTTAGTTTACCTAAGAATCTTACATCAAATATTTAACCATAATTAAAATCATAAATTCAACATTTCTTTCATTCTCAAAAATTCTGATTGTAGCTCAGCCTTAAAATGTAACGGTTGATGACTTACCGGATGTTCAAATTCTAATTCGGAGGCATGCAAAAGCATTGTGTCCATTTCCCATTTCTCCTTAAATAATTTATTCTGCTTATTGCAACCATGTGGTCTATCGCCAATAATTGGATGGTGGATGTGAGCAAAATGTTTTCTCAATTGATGCATCCTTCCCGTTTCCGGTGCTGCTTCTATCAAAGAATACCTAGAAGACAAATGATTTCCAAATGCTATAGGGATTTCTGCTTTCTTTAAAGTTTTAAATTTGGTAAAAGCCTCTTGCATTGCTCCATTTTCTTTTCTTAACGGATAATCAATTTCCATTTCATCAATTGTAAACCCCCTAACAATAGCCAAATATTTTTTCTTGATTTTATTATTCCTAAATAAACCCTGCAATAAAACATTAGTCTCCTTATTTAAAGCAAATAACAATAAGCCTCCTGTTTTTCTATCTAAACGATGCGCTGGCCAAACATTTTGTCCAATTTGATCTCTCAATAATTGAAGTGCAAATTCTTCTGCATCTCTTGCAATTGGCGATTGATGCACCAACAAACCATGAGGTTTATTTATCGCAACCAAATTTTCGTCCTGAAATATTATTTCTAACATAATTTGCAATGATAGAGAATTAGGAATAATAAATTGATGATTTTATTTTTTTAATATTTGATACGATATAGCATTAATAGATGTTTAAATTATTGAATCAGATAATTTTTATTTGATTTTTTTTGGCGTTTTAACACGCTTTGCACTATATCTTTTTTTCTGAAAAAGAAAAAAAGGATGCCGTTTCAATCGTTAACGCTCATATATCGTGGAAACTAATAAGTTAAAAACCATAAACTTTAGGAATACGTTACGGTTTTTAAACACGAATATTTTGATGTTTTAAACCCAAATTGGTTTTATCATAATTGGTGGTTTTTAATATCTTTGCCTTCAATATGAGCGATAATCGTTATAATCAACGTGGCGTTTCTGCCGGAAAAGAAGATGT
>JACMNZ010000469.1 GCA_014378285.1 Pseudopedobacter sp. | reverse complement strand
TTCTGCCATTAAATTTGTTAGCATAGTAAGTTGCCCTACCGGTTTTAGTAACAATATCCGAAGTAAACAAAGTACATATTAAAAACAAACAACTGATTATCAATTTCATATATTAATAGTTGAATTTTAAAGATGCGAAAAAATTGAATAAAAAAGAAGTATTTGTGAATAAGTTCTTTATCAGCAAATTGATGATTGTCAAGATTATATAAGAAAATTATTCTTAGTTACAGAAAAAAAATCACCAGTAAATGGTTAATCTTTATTAAATCTTTATTGTTAAAAATCGATTTTTAAAACTTAAAATATCGAGTATGGAAACTCTTTTATTGAAAATCCTTAATCACGCTTAACTCAAAGCTACAGATAGAAACCTAAAATATCTTCCCAGGATTTAAAATCCCATGCTCATCAAAAACCTTCTTAATGCCACGCATCAGATTCAAATTGATTTCAGAATATTTGATGCTCATATATTCTTTTTGCACCAAACCAATTCCATGTTCTCCAGAAATGGTTCCGCCTAAGCTTACGGTAAGCTCAAAAATCTCTTTAATACCAGATTTTAATTTATTGTTCCAATCATCATCACTCATATTTCCTTTAATGATGTTAACATGTAAATTTCCATCGCCAGCATGACCGTAACAAACGGAATCAAAACCATATTCTTCACCGATTTTTTTAATTCCAGCTATCAATTTTGGCAACTCTGCCCTTGGCACAACGGTATCTTCCTCTTTATAAACCGAGTTAGATTTTACAGAAACAGCCATGGTTCTCCTAATTTTCCAAAGTTCTTCTTTTTGTGCCGATGAATCTGCTAATAGCACTTCAATGCAGTTATAATGTTCTAAAACTTCGTTTATCGTTTCGCAATCTGCAAAAAGCGTATCCATATTTGCACCGTCAACCTCAATCATCAAATAAGCCTTAGCTTTCGGATCCATTGCAAAATTAATTCCATCATGCTCAACAACCCATTCTATCCCTTTTCGTTCCATAAATTCTACAGCAGAAGGGATAATCCCAGCTCTAAAAATTGCTGAAACTGCGGTACAGGCATCTTCATTAGAAATAAAGGACGCCATCAATAAAATATTATGCACAGGTTGTGGAATCAGTTTCAAAACTATTTTGGTTACAACACCCAAAGTACCTTCAGAACCAATCATCAACTGGGTTAAATTATAACCCGAGGCATATTTTAAGGTATTTGCACCCGTCCAAATAATATCGCCATTAGGCAAAACCACCTCCAAATTTAAAACATATTCCCTAATCGTTCCATATTTCACAACCCTCGGCCCGCCACTTCCATGGGCAATATTGCCTCCAATAAAACAAGTACCTTTGCTTGATGGATCAACAGGATAAAGCAACCCTTTTGCTGCAACTGCATTCATAAATTCCTCGGTAATCACACCCGGTTCTACGGTTGCTTGCAAATTTCGCTCGTCTATTTCAATAATTTTATCCAACCGTTCTAAAGCTAAAACAACTCCTCCATAAACTGGTAATGCGCCGCCAGATAATCCAGTTCCACCGCCTCTGGGTGTAACCGGAATTAAATATTCATTACAAAACTTCATGATTTCAGAAATATCCTTAACGTTTTTGGGTTTTAAAACCACGTCAGGGAAATAGCTTAAATCTTCCGTTTCATCTTTGCTGTATTTATAGATGGCTTCTTGATCCGTAAAAATATTCTTCTCACCAACAATTTTTGTTAGTGCCTTTATAATTTTATGGTTTACGGGGGTATAGGTCATTTTATTTTGAATAATCTAACTCCACAAAAGAGTTTTGTATTTGAGCTTTTATAGGCGGATTTAACTTTTTTATTTTGATGTTGATGTGCTCAATAA
>JACMNZ010000006.1 GCA_014378285.1 Pseudopedobacter sp. | reverse complement strand
TACCAGTGGTGTAGTAAGTTGTGGAACTTTTATACAACCATTTAATGTAGTCGCAAACACCGTAACAGAAGTAGTTGTAGATAGGAATGCATCATACATATCTCCTGGAACGGGAACAAGCAATAACCAAGGAATTAAAGTTTTAATTGATGATGGTAAACCTAAAGCAGTTGTTTATGGCCACGTTTTTGCCGGCGCAAGGTCTGCCGCTACCTTAGTATTACCAAAATTAGCCTTAGGACAAAAATATTTTGCAATAGCTTATGATCAGACATTAAGCGTGAATGGCTCCCAATCCCAATTCGATATTGTTTGCGTAGAGCCAAATACCAAATTAAATATTACACCTAGAGAAAATGGAGTACTATTACCAACTTTTAGTGTCACACTAACAAATGTTGGTGATGTTTATCAATATCAAAGTGATAGGGATATTACTGGTTCTTACATAGAGGTAGATGCTTCAACATCCAGCTGTAAAAGATTTGCTGCATTTTCTGGAAGTTCTGCTGTAGGTATTTTATCCCCAGGTTGTAATCCTCCGGGAAGTAACTCTAATACTGGTTTAAACATTTCTTATGATCCATTATTCCAACAATTATATCCTTTAGAAAGTTGGGGAAAAGTGTTTCCCTTAGTTCCTTTCTTTGATAGAAATACAGGGTCTATATATCGGGTTTTAGCATCAGAAGATAATACAACAATAAATATTGGCGGCACAACGCAAAGATTAAACAAAGGTCAGTTTTACACTACTTTGCCAATTAATACCGTTTCTATCATTACAGCAGATAAGCCCATAACGGTAGCACAATATGCACTAACTCAATATTGTGCAGATTCTAGAAATAGAGGTAATAATGCTCGCCCAAGTGATCCAGATATGGTGATTTTAAATCCATTGGAATATAGTATTAAGGATGTAACGATGTATTCTGCACTGAAACAAGATATTCGCGATCAATATCTTAATGTTGTAATTCCTAATACTGGTGTAGCAAGTTTTACTATTAACGGTGTAAATTACAGCAATAGATTTAGTGCTGTTCCAGGTAACTCAACATATTCTTACGCTCAAGTAGATTTGAGGCAAATAGGTGGTACAAGTTTTAATCTAAAATCTGATGTAGCTTTTAACGCAATGGCTTATGGCTTTGGAGATTTTGAATCTTATGCTTATTCTGCAGGTACAAACTTAGCCTCGTCAATTTTTATTAATGCGGTTAGGCCTGCAACTAATGAAATAATTACAAATGCTTGTAGGGACGAAGTTTTTGATTTTAGATTGGTATTGCCTTATATGGCCAGTAAATTAATCTGGATTTTAGAACCAGGTGATACTCCAATTACCCAAGAAGGCGTAAATTTAACGCCAAAGCCAATTACTATCAACGGAAAATTATTGTTTGAATATCGTTTGCCAGCAGATAAAGTTTATAAGCAGGTAGGTACAAAACAAATAAAAATTATTTCTACCATACCACCAACTGCAGGTGGTTGTCCTTCTGGAGATGAAACACTTAATTTTGAATTTGAGGTGTATGATCCGCCACCAACGGCAACATTTTTAGCGCAATCATCAGCTTGTTTAAACAATCCTGTGAAGTTTAGCTTAAACGCCATAAATGGTAACAGACCAGTAATCAGCTATTTTTGGGATTTTGGCGATGGAACCACATCAACAGAAAAAGAACCTGTACATAATTTTACTTCAGAAGGTTTAAAAACGGTTTCATTATCGGTCAAAAACGATGTTGCTTGTGTTTCTAATGTTTATCAATTGCCTATTAAAATATTGAAGCAGCCACAGGCTAATTTTGCGGTAGCAAATACTTCTTGTTCTAAAACAGCAATTCAGTTTACAGATCAATCTACTTTAAATGATAACTCAGCAATTTATTCATGGGATTTTGGTGATGGCACAACCTCAACAGATAAAAACCCCATTCATATTTATCAAAAAAGTGGTAATTATATCATTAAGTTAGTTTTAAAAACGGAAGCCAATTGCGAATCCAATTTTCAGCTCAGTAAAACAATATTTGAATTGCCAACCGCAGATTTTGTAGATCCAAATGCCTGTGCCAGGGATAATATTGTTTTTAAAGCTATTAATACCTCATCAGATATTGTGTCTTACTTATGGAATTTTGGAGATGGATCAACGGCAACAGAAAAAGATACACCTCCTCACCGGTTTGCAACCCCAGGAACTTATGTAATCTCATTAAAAGTAACCTCTTCTAATGGCTGCGAAAACGAGGTAAAAAAAACCATTGTTATCAGTTCTTCCAATCCAAATGCAGGCTTTTCAGTCATCAATGTTGATAATTTATGTAGCAATCAGCCTGTAGAATTTGTTGATAATTCTAATGTGCAAATAGGTAAAATTGTAAAATTAGAATGGATTTTTGAATATAGTATCGGCGGTATAAACACAAAGGAGGTATATGATTTACCAGTTAAAGGTACCACCTACACTCACAAATACCCAAATACCAAAGAAACAATAAATTACCAGGTAAGATTAAGAGCATATTCTGGGAATGACTGTTTTGAAGACTTTGGGCCTAAAACTATCACCGTAAAAGGAAGCCCAGAAGTCGTATTTACCCCTTTAGCAGGGATTTGTATCGATAAACCTAAAATTACCATTACACAAGCCAGAGAAATTATTGGTATTAGCGGCGGGGGAGTTTTTACAGGTAATGGTATTTCTGAAGATGGGGTTTTTGACCCTGTGATAGCAGGTATTGGTAAACACATTATTACCTACACTTTCACATCAGATAATGGTTGTAATGATATTAAGGAACAAGAAATTGAAGTTTATCCATTACCAACTGTTAATGCCGGAGAAGATGTAACCATTTTAATTGGCGGCCAAACAACTTTTAAATCCGTTGCAACAGGGAATGGATTAACTTATCAATGGCTTCCCTCTACAAGTTTAAATGATGCTACATTGTTAAACCCAATAGCATCACCTAAGGAGAGTACACTTTATACCTTAATTGTAACATCTAAAGACGGATGTACGATAAGTGATAAAGTTAACGTTGAGGTGGCTACAAAACCTACAATCCCTAACACATTTACACCTAATGGCGATGGAAATAATGATATATGGAACATCAAATATTTAGACTCTTATGTTAATGCAAGAATGACAATTTTCAATAGGTTTGGGAATGCGGTTTTTAACTCAACCGGTTATGATATCCCTTGGGATGGTAGATATAATGGAAAGGAAGTGCCAGTTGGTGTATATTATTATATTATCGATACAAAAGTTGAGGGTAAGAAGTTTACAGGTTCGGTTACGGTGATAAGATGAGGAAATTAGTAGCCATATCAGTTTTATTATTTGCTGTTCTTCAAAATACTTTAGGACAGCAGAAACCTCAGTATACCCAATATATCTTAAATAATTATATCATAAATCCCGCAATTACGGGTATAGAAAATTACATCGATGTAAAGGCCGCCACCCGTCAACAATGGACCGGGTTACAAAATGCTCCACAAACTTCTTATTTAACTGCTCACATGCCTTTAGGTAAATCTGATGATTGGGGAAATGCCACTTCTTATGGCATGGTTGGTGAGAATCCATTAGGGAGAAGCTACAAATCTGATTACGAGGCTTCAAAACCGCATCACGGAATTGGTTTAGTAGCCGTGGTAGATAAAACAGGGCCGCTTAGTAACAATACGCTCAATGTAACTTATGCTTATCATATTGGTTTGGCTCCAAAATTAAATTTAGCTGTTGGTATTGGTGCGGGAATATCAAAGGTAACCTTAAATACCAATGATATCACTTTAGAAAATCCAGTTGATGCAGCTATTGCAAATAGTGGAACTATCAACAGGATTAAACCCGATTTGAATGTTGGGATTTGGCTTTACTCTGCCGAATTTTTCTTTGGTGCGTCAGTACAACAAGTGCTACCTCAAACGCTTTCTTTCTCCAGCCAATCCTCTTATAATACAGGTAAAACAGTTCCGCATTCGTTTTTTACAGCCGGCTACCGTTTTTGGTTAAGTGATGATGTTACTATTATTCCTTCTGTAATGGTAAAATATGTTAACCCTGTTCCTTTAGGGATAGACTTTAATACGAAGGTCTCTTTTAGAGACAAATTTTGGATTGGGGGTGCTTACCGTAAAGACGATTCTTATTCTGGAATGCTGGGATTTAACCTAGGTTCTTTATTTAACGTTGGTTATGCTTATGATTTTACGCAATCGGCATTAAATACCGTTTCTAGAGGATCGCATGAGATTGTATTAGGGTTAACGTTAAATAATCGTTACCGAGTGACCTGTCCTCAAAAATTGTGGTAAAAATTTAAGGTGAGTTATAAGATTAAGAGAGATTTAGATGTTTTAAAATGTTATGTTTATTTGGGCGTTTTAACACGCTTTCCGTTTTATCTTTTTTTCTGAAAAAAGAAAAAAAGGATGCCACTCCAATCGTTAACGCAAAAAATGTAACCCGTCATGTTATACAATAGAGAAACATCTCACATATAGGTATCAAACACTATATATAGACTTTGCTTGTGAGATTTCTCCTGTAGTCGAAAGGACGGAACGTGGAGACAGATTTTTGGATACATTTAACTTTTTTTTATAAATTAGCATTAAATGCTTTTCATTTTCTTTAGCAAACTTTCTATTACTTTAGGAAAATGAGCATGTTCTAATTGCTGAACCTTAAATTTCATCATTTCAAGATCATCACCTCTATCAATTTTAAATTTAGATTGATGTATGATTTCCCCTTCGTCAAAATTTTCGTTTACAAAATGTATGGTAATGCCAGATTCTGGTTCTTTATTTACCAAAACAGCGTGATGAACACGCTGTCCATACATTCCTTTTCCACCATATTTTGGCAATAAAGATGGATGGATATTAATAATTTTATTGGGAAAAGCTTTTAATAGATTTTGAGGTACAAGCCATAAAAAACCAGCTAAAACCAACAAATCAATATTTAGGTTATTTAATAATGTTATAATTTTATTAGTTTCATAAAACTCTTGCTTATCAAAAATATGAGAGGGGATCTCAAAATTATCTGCCCTCTGCAAAACGTAAGCGTAGGGGTTATTGGTTAAGATAAGCGCAACTTCTGCATCGTTACTTTTCTTAAAATGCTCCATAATCTTTTGAGCATTAGATCCAGACCCTGATGCAAAAATGGCAATTCTTTTCTTCACAAGTTTTAAAGAGTTTATGATTTATCCCAAAGATATAATTTTGAATGTTTTTAAGAAATGAAATTTAATAAATTACTGGTTTAGCTAAACTTATATTAAAAAAATGCTAAAAGCTAAATGTACAAAGCCGAAAGCTAAAAACCTGTATTGAAGAATATTACATAAAATAATAGTGTAACTAATTATTAAACTCTATATATAAAAAGAATAAAAATATGATTAAAATGGCTAAAAATTATGAGGAATTGGATTATGGTTTAGTATTTGTTTTATAGTTGATGTAGTAAAAATAATGTTTACCACATTAAATACCTTTAAAAAATACATACAATGGAAAATTTAAAAGATAAAAAAATAGCCATATTAAGTGATATGGGATTTGAACAATCAGAATTATTAGAACCTAAAAAAGCCTTAGAAGAAGCGGGAGCTTTAGTACATGTAATATCTGAACAGGAAAATAAAATTAAAGCTTGGGATAAAGATGATTGGGGCGTAGAAGTAGCTGTTGATATGGATTTATACCATGCCAAAGCAGATGATTATGATGCATTATTGATCCCGGGAGGAGTGATGAACCCTGATAAAATGAGGGCAAGCCAAAGTTATATAGATTTTGTAAAAGAGTTTATTGCAGCAGGCAAACCAATTGCGTCTATTTGCCACGGCCCGCAACTATTAATTGAAACTGGGGCCTTAAAAGGAAAAAAAATGACTTCGTATCCGTCCATCAAAACAGATTTGATTAATGCTGGTGCAATTTGGGAAGATAGCGAAGTGGTAGTTGACAAAGGTTTGGTGACCAGTAGATCGCCTAAAGATTTACTAGCATTTAATAAGAAAATGATTGAGGAATTTAGCAAAGGAATTCAGACCAAAAACACTTTATAGATTAAAAAACACTTTTAAAAAGGGAGAAAATATTCTTCCTTTTTTGCAAATCATTATTCTCCGCATTCCAAGTGCATCATCCAATCTGTTTGGGCATCGGTGCCTAAGTAATATATGTGGCTTTCAAACTTTGTAAATCCTTGATTTTTATAAAATTTAATTGCCCTTAAATTATTTTCCCAAACGCCTAACCAAATGTACTTTTTATCCTCTAAAATGGCTTTTATTTTTACCTCGTTGATAATGAAAGCGCCAATTTTTTTATTTTGATATGCAGGGTAAATATATAATCTTTCTAATTCCATCCCCTCTTGCGCTCCAATTTCGGTTTGGCTTTCGCCGATGTTGATCTTAAAATATGCCGCTAATTCATCATCATGATAAACAAAATAAAATCTTGAGTTGGCATCATTTATCTGTTTTGTTAAGGCTTCTATAGAAAAAGCTTTTTCAAAGTAATCTGCTAAGTTCTCTTTCGTATTATCATTGGCAAAAGCCAAAGAAAAAGTTTCTTTAGATGTTTTTTGTAATCGATGGACTTGATGTATGGTGACTGATGATATATTTATCAATGGATAATGGTTTAAGTTTTTAAGAGATTTGCGTTAGGGATAGAAACGGCATCCTTTTTTGCACTTACCATTTTGCAGATTGCAAAAAAAGATATAGTGTATAGCCCGTTAAAACGCCCAAATATTATAAATTAACTTAGAATAATCAAAAGTTCATAAACCTAAATTTATAGAATTACCAAAATTTAATAAAATAAAAAAAGCCCTCAACCTGAGGAAAGGTAAGGGCTTAAATATATAGAAAAACTAAAAGAATTCTTAACCATTACGGTTTGTTATTCTTGTATGATACATTGTAATTAAATTATTTCTGTTTCCGTATTCAATCGGCTGTTTTTATAACTGTAAGTGAAATAAATAACCAAACCTATTGCTAACCAAATTAAAAATCTTAACCAATTGGTGTAACCTAACTCCGTCATTAAATAAGAGCAACTTAGCAAGCCTAAAACAGGGATAAGCGATAGATTTTTAACAAATGAGAAATAAGTAATTATAATTAAGAGAATGAAGAAAAGGTATAATGGTAATCTTTCCCTGGCTACTTCCCAGGTTTCGTTAAAGTCTAAAACATTGATAATATCCTTATAGAAAAAAGCAATTCCAACTATTGTTAAAACAGGAACAATAAATTTTCCGTTGATGTAAGGCATTTTGAAGCGATTTTTCCCCTCGTTTGCCTCGGTATCTTTTGGCAATAACAATACACCACCGCAAACCAAAACAAAAGCAAATAATGTCCCGATGCTGGTTAAATCTGTAACCTCAGTTAGATTCATAAACAATGCAGGAATGGCAACTACAAAACCAGTTACAATGGTTGCAAACGATGGGGTCTTATATTTTGGATGAATTCTAGAAAATGCTTTAGGTAATAATCCGTCTCGGCTCATGCTCATCCAAATACGTGGCTGCCCCATTTGGAAAATTAGCAAAACACTAGCTGTTGCAATAACGGCACTGATAGAAATTACATAACTGATTTTGTTTAAACCT
>JACMNZ010000468.1 GCA_014378285.1 Pseudopedobacter sp. | reverse complement strand
TCCCACTTTCTTGTAAGCTTCTCTAAAAGGAGTACCAGCTAAAACCAATTTATTTACCTCTTCTACCGAGAAAATGTATTTGTATTTTGGGTCGTCAAGGATTTTATCTTTTATTTTGATGTTTTTCAACATCAGTTTAGTCATATCTAAACAAGCCATTAAACTTTGAAAAGCTGGGAATAATGTTTCTTTTTGTAATTGCATATCTCGGTGATAACCTGATGGCAAATTGGTAGTTAACATCATAATTTGATTGGGCAAAGCTTGTAATTGATTTGTTCTACCACGAATCAGTTCCCAAACATCAGGGTTTTTTTTATGCGGCATAATACTACTCCCTGTTGTCAGCTCATCTGGAAAAGAGATAAACCCAAAGTTTTGATTCATAAATAAACAAGCATCCATTGCCATTTTGTTTAATGTTATGGCAATAGAAGACATAGCTTGGGATAAAATTCGCTCCGTTTTTCCACGTCCCATTTGCGCATAAACTACGTTATAATTTAAATTCTCAAAACCTAATAATTGAGTGGTTAGGGTACGATTTAAAGGAAAAGAAGAACCATAACCAGCCGCAGAACCCAATGGGTTTTTATTGCAAATCTTATAGCTGGCCAATAAAACCTCTAAATCATCAATTAAACTTTCTGCGTAAGCACCAAACCATAAACCGAAAGATGAGGGCATAGCAATTTGCAAATGCGTATAACCGGGCATTAGTTTGCTTTTATGCTCTTCCGCTAGTTGTATCAGTAGTTTAAAAAGTTCGTCAACAGATGTTACCATTTCTTGGATTTGACTCCTAAAAAACAGCTTTAAATCCACTAAAACTTGATCGTTACGAGACCGACCGCTGTGAATTTTTTTGCCTGCTTCGCCAATTCTTTGGGTCAATAACATTTCTATTTGAGAATGAACGTCTTCTATTCCATCTTCTATGATAAACTTTCCGTCCTGAATTTCTTTATAAATGTTTTTAAGTTCTTTTTGGATGGCTAATAAATCGATTTTATCCAATAAACCAATACTCTCTAACATTTGAGTGTGCGCTAAAGAGCCCAATACATCAAATTCGGCTAAGAATAAATCCATTTCACGATCTTGCCCAATCGTAAAAATTTCTACTTGGTTATTTGTGGATGTTTCTTTTTGCCAAAGTTTCATGCTGGATATGATTTTTTTTCAAATATAAACTTTTTGAGATAGTTGGAACGGTATCTAAACATAGATTAAACGGAGAAGTTGCACAAAGATTAAAGAGTTGTATTATTTGTCTGAATCTTGATTTTGTTGATTAGAGAATAAAAAGGATTTGATGATGCGTTGGTTTAAAATCCTGATAATCCTAAAATTTTATTAATTCTGATCCAGACAATTTTTAATCTATTGTAATCTTGATTCTGACATTTTTTTTACGGTTCATAAGTGCGTTAGGGATTGAAACGGCATCCTTTTTTTGCTCTTACCAATTTGCACATAGCAAAAAAAGATACAGTGTAAAGCCTGTTAAAACGCCCAAAGCATTTTTTTTACTTATCAATTACTTGTCTTTAGCTCGCCTCATATCAAAAAAATTACCTTTATATCAATCCCCTATATGTAGATTTACGTTAAATAATATCTTAAAATGAAAAAACTTAATTTTAAAATTTTCTTATCAACAGCAGTTGTGATAATGATATGCTATTCTTTTACGGATAGAAAAAACGATATTGAAAATGCAGGATTAACCTTGCCACAGGGATTTTCTGCAGCTACAATTACTGAAAACATTGGAAGAGCTAGACATATTGCCATCAATAAAAATGGAGAGATTTATGTAAGACTGGCTAAATTAGTAGATGGAAAAGGTTCGTTATTTTTAACTGATGATAATAAGGACGGAAAATTTGAAGTAAAATTTGGATTCGGAAATTATAGTGGTACAGGTGTTTATATTAAGAATGGATATTTATATGCTTCATCAGACGAAGAGGTTTTT
>JACMNZ010000467.1 GCA_014378285.1 Pseudopedobacter sp. | reverse complement strand
TCAAAATAAACGCTCTTATTTACAAAATTTCTAAAATCTGGGACAAATCTAAATCTCATACAAAGATTTTCTGCAGATTGTGCTATATCATAAATTTCAGGCAATATTTCTGGTGATAGTGTTGAGTAAATCTCTGTAACTTGATTTGCAATAGCATATTTGATACAATCTTCTACTTTGCCTAAATAGATAAAATCTTTTTCGTTGTTTTCAATTCTTGCTTCTTCTGAAAAGCAACCTAAAACATCTAATGTTTTATTAGTTTTTCTAAGTTTAGTAACCAAATCATATGCAAAGGCATTGTTTCCTAAGATGATAATTTTGTTTAGCGCTCTCTTTTTCTTGCCAATGTAAAGTGCTATTTGTAAAAAGATTAAGCGGCTTATAAAAAGATATAGGGCAAATGTGCCGAAACTGATGTATATATATTGCCTATTAAACCTAAATCTAGTAAAGAATAAATAGATAAGAAGTAAAACGATAAATATGATAAAAGCCCGGACGGTTCTACGAGAAAATTTCCTAAAGTTTAATATTCTATCATTAATATAAACTTCTGTTAAATAAGAACTCATTAGCCAAAAAATATTGGTCATGATAAAAAATACTACGTGACTAATATTTGCCGAGTTGGTGTCAAAATTATAGTTTAAGAGTAAAACTAGGTGTAAAACACATAGGAAGCCTAAATCTGTAAATGCAAAAAATATTCTAAAAAAATTATCAAACCTACTATTCATCAATTTTAAGAGTTAATTTTTTTATCACTTACCATTTTTTGTTTCAATATATCTACAATAAAGACAGGGCCGTAATATAAATATCTACGCCACATTCTTTTTGGCTCTTTTACCAACCTTCCTAACCATTCTAAACCCAAGTTAATCCAAACTTGACTTGGTCTATTTATAGTGCCGGCATAAAAATCAAATACGGCCCCAATGGTGCAAATCAACTGGGCATCTATTCTGCTTTTATTTGCAGTTGCCCATTTTTCTTGCTTTGGAGCTGTCATACCTACAAAAACCACATCCGGTTTAAAGCTATTAACCTGAGCTAACATTTCTTCATTTTCTTGTTCAGAAAATATTGCTTTATATGGTGGCGAAAAAGTTTGGACTGTAATATTTGGATATTCTAATTTTAAACGGTGTTTTATCTTATCTAAAGTGTTATTTGATGAGCCAAGATAAAAACATCTTCCGTTGTTTTTGTTCAGTTTTTTTAAACAATATTCATGAATATCAGCGCCAGCTATCTTTTTGATTTTAATATTGTTAAGAAATTTTACAGCGGCTACAATTGCAATTCCATCTGGTAATAAAACATCAGATTTTTGCAATGCAATTTTAAATTCTGGGTCGTTTTGTGTTACACAATATGAATATTGATTAATGGTATTTACTAAAGTTTGGTGGTGAGTTGGTAATTGATCTAAGCTTGTGGCATAAATGTCAAATCCAAAACTTTTTACACTTAAACTTTTATCAGACATTGAAAATTCTTTGTAGTTCTAATCTTTGTTTGTATTCTCCTGTGGTCTTAATTTTTTTTAGACTATCCCAAAATGAACCTAAAAATAACTTAATTTTTAAAAACAACAATTTTTCATTGTTAGATATGCCAATTCTGGGTATTCTCATAATATGGTCACTCTTTTTAAAGTTTTTAGCAACGGTAGAGAAAGTAATCTTTACGTTATTTTTTAATAAAAGGTTTTCTTCTCTTTCAGAAAAATCATAATTATAAATTCCATTTGGATAAGAAAAACATTTGACTGGATGACCTAGCAACTCTGCCAACTCGGTAATTGAAGAGTTAATTTCAAAAGCACTACTTTCGTCTGTTTCGTTCATTAAAATAGGATGATTCATGGTGTGTACACCAATGGCAATTAAGCCAGATTGGTCCACCTGAATAAGCTCATCAATACTCATATTTTGATATGGCTTTAATGCCGTGTTGGTTTCCTTTCTATATAATTCTAAAAACTGATGGATTTTTTCTACTCTAAAGGTTTTTAAAATAGTGAAAATGTTATAATGATCAAAATCTTTAAGATTAGTATTGGTATCTGTAGCAATGATTTGTTTT
The DNA here is from genome assembly GCA_014378285.1 of Pseudopedobacter sp. GTDB lineage: Bacteria > Bacteroidota > Bacteroidia > Sphingobacteriales > Sphingobacteriaceae > Pseudopedobacter. Next base: position 1,937 of record JACMNZ010000467.1, on the reverse strand, counting down.
AAAATTTTTTCATCATATCCCTCAACTTCCTGAAACCAATAATTGATATGTTCTTTAAATATTTTTGGAGAAACATAAATGGAGGCGGGTACTTGGTATTTTTTTAGAATAGGATAAATGTTTTGATAAAAAGTTTGGTCACCATCATCTATGGTAATATGGCAAGCATTTTTCAAATCTATGTTTCCATCATAATAATCAATTAAAGTATCAATACCCACCATATTATATCTAGATTTTATCATTGATATGGTTTTATCAAACCATTCTAAATTATCAACCAAATGAAAATTTAAAATCTTATTCATAGTTGTAAATAAGATTTAAATCTTTAATAAATTTTTCTGGTGTAAAGTCGGTAAAAATGGTATTTCTAGCATTTTTACTTAGAGTATTCATTAGTTCGGCATCATTATTCAATGTTAAAATAGCATCAACAATGTCTTTCGGTGATTTTTTATTTACTATTAATCCATTAACTTTATTTTTTACAACATATTTTATTGAACCTACACCTGTTGTTATGGGTACTAATCCAAAAGACATGGATTCTAATAAAGCCATGGGTAAACCCTCAAAAAAGGAAGCCAATATGTATGTATTACACTCTCTAAGTAACTCTACTTTTTTCTCCCCAAAAACAACACCTTTAAATATAAAGTTATCACCCAAAAGCTCTTTAAATTTATTGGTATATAACTTTTCATCTCTCCCCTTGCCAGCCATGAAAAAAGTAAAATCTAAATTATGCACTTCTTTTAATGTTTGGAATGCCGAAAGTGTGAAGGCTAAGCCTTTATCTGTTCTAATTCTACCTAGGTATAAGATTTTTATGTGGTGTTTTTCTGGTTTTTCTCTATTAAATTTTTTTGCGTCTTCTAATGGCAAGCTATTAGGTAATACAAAAACATTTTTACATTTAAAATTGTCCTCTAAAAACTCTTTTTCTGAAACTCCTAAGACTATTTTTGGTGTTTTTCCCTTGAAAGTATAATCAATTAAAATTTTGGCCCAGCTAGGAATTTCATCATTTTCTAAATAAGAACCTCCATGGATATGTAGCACTAGTTTTGTTCCAAATAATTTTGTAAGAATAAGTAAAGGACAATCTCTTATTACCGCTCTTTTATCTAAAGGTAAATTAAAATGCACTAATTTATCTCTAACGGTAGCCATTAAATAAAACCATTTAAAATAGTTCTTCACTATTTTCAGGAACCATTTTACGCCTCTTTTTTCATCATCTTTTTTTCCGATTTCAAAATGGATATAATGGTGTTGTGGATTTTTATCTATAATGAAATTGACCACGGATGATATTCCACTTACATTCTTGTCTGAATCTAAATCAGGAGCCGTAATAATGATGTTCATAACTGCAATATGTTTAAAAGTATCTTCTTTTTATAGATGTGAATGAATTATTTTTATTTTTTGGTGATTAACCGATAACAAGGTATATTTTTGCAACCAATAATATATTTTAACGTAAGTACGAGCTTATACCATTCAAGATTAAATGACCAAATGAAAATAGGACCAAGACTATTCTTTTTACTGATTTTTTCAATAATAGTTTCTTCTTGTGGAAGATATAAACAAGTCCCCTATTTTCAAAATCTTAAACTAAGTTCGCCTGTGAAGGAGAGCATTGATAATTTTACTCCAATTACAATCCAAAAAGATGATGTGTTAGGGATATACATATCAAGTAAAAGTGCTCCAGAAGCAACAGCCCCATTCAATAATAAGCTTACAAGATTAAATAGTAACAATGAAGATTTATCTCCTGGTAATCCAATTAATCCTTTTGAGGGATATTTGGTTGATGAAAAAGGAGAAATCCAGTTTCCAGTTTTAGGAACAATAAAAGTGTTGGGATTAACAACAGCTCAATTAAGGCAACAGATCAAAGAAAAACTGACCACTTATTTAAC
>JACMNZ010000466.1 GCA_014378285.1 Pseudopedobacter sp. | reverse complement strand
TTTTCAAAGCTTATATAAACGCCGAAACCTAAATGCACAAAGCTGAAAGCTAAAAACCTGTTTTGGTGAATATTACATTAAATAATTGTATAATTAATTATTAAACCTTTTATAAATACTAAATGTGCCAATATTTTTATGCCGTTATCGACAAGAATCTTAAAAAATTTAAGTAAAAAAGTGATTTCTTGCCATTAAAAATTCTTTTTATAAAACCCGTCTTTAATTAAAATTGAATATAATTGGTATAAACAATGAAATATGAATTAAAACTTATCATTTTAGGAAAGAGCAAAATTAAGCATGGAGCAGGTGTCAAAACGGCTAAAGGTTAACTTCAAAGAAGTCACAGTACAGGTAAAGTAGATAAAAATTTACCAAAAAAAAAGCCGAAAAACAGAAAGCTCAAAGTTAAATCAAATCAGCTTCCTTTTTCAAAACTCTCTCCAAAATCAACCCAAACCCAATCACCAAAACACAACCAAATAAATTAAGCCACAAATAAGCCATCCAATCAAATTTATAGGCTATAAAAACGAAGAATTCTGTTAATAATGCAGCATAAAAAACAGCTTTCCCTCCAACAGACTTTACATAAAAAGCAACTAAGAAAACTCCCAATATTGTTCCGTAAAAAAGGGAGCCTAAAATATTTACGGCTTCTAATAAATTGCCTAGTTTGCTGGCAAAAAGTGCCATAGTAATACTAACAATTCCCCAAAAAAGAGTGGTTAGTTTACTGATGTTAAGGTATTTTGAATCATTTCCGGTTTTGTTGATGAGCCTTTTATAAATATCCACGGAGGTGGTAGAAGCTAAAGAATTTAAGGCACTTGCGGTAGAACCCATAGATGCCATACAAACAATCGCTATCAGCAAACCGACTAATCCTTTTGGGAGATATTTGGTAACGAAAGAAAGAAAAACGTAATTGGTATCGTCTAAATCGGCATTTTTATCGTTTTTCTTCATCACCGCCAAAGCATCGGCTCTTTTCTGTTGCAGGTTTTGGTTAGCTTGCTTCACAGCTGCACTCGCATCGGCAACATTTTTTTTGTTGCTGAGCGCATTTTCTAAAGCAATTACTTTTATTTTTTTATCGGCGAAAGCCAAATCAAAACTTTGTTCTTTTTCCTTAAATTCTGCTTTGTAACTAGAATTTTCAATCTTATTTAATTCTACACTGTTAAAAAAAACAGGTGGTTTCTCATATTGATAAAAAGCAAAAACTAAAATCCCAATTAAGAGAATTGAAAATTGCATGGGTATTTTTAATAGGGCATTCATTAACAAACCCATCCTACTTTGCCCAACGGAGCTGCCAGTTAAATAACGACCAACTTGAGATTGATCGGTACCGAAATAAGATAACTGCAAAAATAAGCCGCCAATAATCCCTGTCCAAACGGTGTATTTATTGTCCAGATCAAAGGTCCAATCTATCACGTTCATCTTATCCATTTTGCCTACAATATCTAAAGCTCTCACAAAACCAACGTTTTGAGGTAACAGGCTAACCACCACAAATCCTGCAAAAAATAATCCTGCAAAAATAATACTCATTTGCAACATCTGGGTATAAGAGACCGCTTTTGTACCTCCGTAAACCGTATATAAAACCACTACGCTTCCAATAAACAAGGTGGTGTAAGTGGTATCGATATTTAAAATGGTGGATAAAATAATGGAAGGTGCATAAATGGTAATCCCGGTAGAAAGCCCACGTTGGATAAGGAATAAAAAAGCAGTAAGCGCCCTAGTTTTTAAATCAAAACGTTGTTCTAAAAACTCGTAAGCGGTATAAACTTTTAGCTTATGGTAAATAGGCACAAATGTGATGCAGAGGATAATCATGGCTAAAGGCAGCCCGAAATAAAACTGTACAAATCGCATTCCATCGGCGTAAGCCAAACCTGGAGCAGAAAGAAAGGTAATGGCACTAGCTTGGGTAGCCATAACCGATAAACCAACGCTATACCAAGGCATAGAACGGTCGCCAAGTAAGTAACCATCTATGTTTTTTAGACCCCGGCTTTTATACATTCCATAAATCACGATAAACAAAATGGTACAAGAAAGTACGATCCAGTCTATCCAACTCATGAAAAACGGTAAGTAATGAGGTTAAAAATGAGAATAAGTAAAACCAACCAACATATAACAATAATGTAAAATTGGTTCCAGCTCTTTATAAATGGAGGAAGTTCTTGCTTATTGGATTCCTTCACGGCTTTTGTTAATCAGATACTGGAAAAGTCCACCAGTTAATAAGCCTAAAATTGCACCAATAATAACCTGACCAATTGCCAAACCTGTTAAGCCACCGCAAACTAAACCGATAACGTAATACACCCAATTATAATCTTGAAATTCTATTTTCTCTTCCATGGTATTTATTCTTTTGCGCAAATTTAATGAAATTATTTATCGAAAATAATGATTGAGGGAATGAATTTTGAAGGTGAGAATAATGATTGTGAATTTTGAATGAATAAACAAACTATTGAGGGTATGAATTTTGAATGATAGAGAGAAAAAATGAATTATTAATTTTAGTTATTTCTTTTGTGCGTTTTAACACGCTTTCCGCTATATCTTTTTTTGTCTTATTCTTCAACTCCGCTCAGAATTACAAAAAAAGGATGTCGCTACAATCGTTAACGCTCCTATATAATTTTGATTCATTCTTTAATTAAATCATTTAGCTTTATAATCATTCAAACATTCATTCCTTCAAAATTAACACTCATGAAAGAAAGCGAAAAACTAAAAAATCCTCAAACTTGGCGAAAATGGGGTCCTTATTTATCTGAGAGACAATGGGGAACCGTTCGTGAAGATTATAGTGA
>JACMNZ010000465.1 GCA_014378285.1 Pseudopedobacter sp. | reverse complement strand
TACGATAAATTACGTATGCGTAATTTTGAACGATAATAATACAATCATGAAAATATTTATTACCCTATTTGCGTTTTTTATTTTTACAGGAGCCAGCGCTCAAAAAATGCTCTCGGTAAAAGGCACCGTAAAAAATGAAGACGGAAAAGGTATGGGCAAAGCATCTGTTTCTTTACATTATTCAGGTTTGAAGGATACTTTAAAAACCATCACAAACGATAAGGGTAATTATACTTTTAATAATGTGCTTACAAGAAAAGCAATTGTGACTATTTCTTATATTGGTTATAAAAAATTTGTAGATACCTACGATTTTACCAATGCAAGCGGCGAAGAAATAAACAATGAGGTGATAATGACGCCAGGCGATAATTTGCTGGAAACGGTAACTATTGAATCTGCCAAAATACAAATTAAGGAAGATACCGTTTCTTACAAGATTGACAGTACCATGTTTCGCAAAAATGATAATGTGGAAGAAGTATTGAAAAAACTGCCTGGTGTAGAAGTTGATAAGGACGGTAAAGTGACGGCGCAGGGTAAAGAAGTAACAAAGGTAAAAGTGAACGGTAAAGAGTTTTTTGGCGGTGATGTGAAAACCGCAACAAGACAATTAAATGCAGATATGGTGGACAAAATTCAAATTGTGGATGATTATGGAGACCAGTCAGCATTTACGGGTGTAAAAGATGGTGACCCTACAAAAACCCTTAACATACAATTGAAGAAAGATAAGAATAAAGGATACTTTGGTAATGTAACCGCAGGTGGCGGTACAGAAAAAAGATATTTAACCTCATTGAATTTAAACCGATTTAATAATAGCCAGCAAATTTCTGTCACCGGAAATTTAAATAATACCAATGCAAGCCTGTTCGATTTTTCCCGCATACCCGGTGGTATGGGAGCCATTGCAGGCGGCATGGTAAGAAGTTTTGGCGGCGGTGCCGGTTCCCCTTTTGCGGGGTTTGGCAACAGCGATGGAGTAGGGGTTACCAAAACACTGGGTTTTAATTACAGAGATGATATTTCTCCCAAACTTACTTTATACGGCAGTTATAGTTTTTCTGAAAAAAACAATACTGTATTAAATGATATTAATCAACAAAACATTCAACGAGACAGTGTGCTAACAAACCAGCAAAAAACAAATGATTATTCTATAACGGATAATCATCGTTTTAATTTTAATGTAGAATATAAAATTGATTCTTTTAATTATATAAAATTTTCGCCGGGTATTACTTATAGAAAACTGAGAGATTCTTATCGCTCAGATTTTACATATTTTGATACGAAAGGCGGCTTATTAAACCAAGGTTTTAATACAGATAATAATTTTTCTTCCACTCCTAATTTTACCGGTACTCTTTTATACAATCATCGTTTTCATAAAAAAGGCAGAACCCTCTCTTTAAATTTAAATGCGGGGCAATCATCTACCGAAGCCAATGATGATATTTTCAATACTACCCTTTTTTACAGGAATGGTTTACCCGTAGTAAATTCTATAATAAATCAAAATGTAACGCAGGAAAACGACAATCATAATTACGGTATCAGTGCATCATTTAATGAACAGCTTTCTAAAAAAAGAGCCCTCGAATTTAATTATGCTTATAACAAAAGATTTATAGGCAACCATAAAGAAACTTTTGATGTAAATACAACTGGAAAACAAATGGTTGACAGCCTTTCAAATATTTATGAAAATATTTACACAACTAACCGGTTTGGAGTGAATTTTAGAACAACAGAAAAAAAATACAATTACTCTATAGGTATGGCTGTGCAGCCTGCCACCATTGAAAGCAATTCTTTTAGCGGTGCTAAATTAAAATTCAAACAAAACATTGTAAACTACTTCCCTGTGGTGAGATTGGCTTACAATTTTTCGAAGAGCAAATCATTTAATTTAAATTATAACGGTAGCACCAACCAGCCTACTTATCAACAGCTGCAGCCAATTTATGATTTCTCCAACAGGCAGAATATAGTTATAGGAAATCCTGATCTAAGACCTGAATTCACAAACACCTTCAGCATGCGTTTTAATAATTTTGATTTTATAAGTGGCAATGTTTTCTTCAGTAATATAAGTGCAAGTTTTGTAAAAGATAAAATTGTAAACAATGTTTCTATATTATATAAAACAGATCCTCTCACAAACAATAAATTATTTATAGGGCAAGAAACAAGATACCTTAACACTGATGGTTATTACAACCTAAATGCTTTTTATACTTACTCAAAACCTATTAAAAACAGGAAATATGTTTTTAATTATGGGGGAACTGTAAATTACAATAACAATATTTCATTTGTTGATAACCAACGAAACAAAGGCCGCAACTGGATCGTGTCTCAACGCTTATCAATGGATTATAAATTGAAAAAATGGTTTGAAACAAGTGGTGGGGCTAATTTTACATTGAATGATAATACATCTTCTCTTACCCCTTCAGCAAACAGTAGTATTAAAGTAATCAGCCTCACACAGTCATCAAGAATGTTCTTTAAAAATGATTTCAACTTTAGTTATGATCTGGAAAAAACCAT
>JACMNZ010000464.1 GCA_014378285.1 Pseudopedobacter sp. | reverse complement strand
TTAGTAGTTGATGAAATTAATAATTTGGCCAGCCATATCCTAGAAAAGGATTATATCCAAGCTTTAACTTTCTCTAAAAAATCTTTGGTGCTTGCAGAGCAATTAGGCTATGAAAAAGGACAAGCGGTGGCTTTACACAACATTGGTTCATCTTTTAACGTGGGAGAAAATTACACCATCGCTTTAGAGCAAATTGAAAGGGCCTTATTATTTGCTAATAAAATCAATGATCCATTTGTATTGGCTGATATTAATAATACCAAAGGCTTATTGCTTTTAAATTTTGGTTATTATGATGAGGCTTTGAAAATCTTTCAGCAGTCTTTACAAAATTTAAAAAAGATTAACCCCAAGCATCAATTAATTGGTGCTGTGCTTCATAATATTGGTTTTCTCTATTTAAAAAAAGATGATAACATAAAAGCCATACAGTTTTTTGATGCTTCTATTAATCTTGAAAACCAAAGTAACAGTAAGATATGGTTAGCTCAAAATTATTTTGATCGGGCGGTAGCTCACAAAAATTTAAGTAACTATAATCAGGCTAAAGCCGATGCAATCTTATCTATTAAAATATCAGAACAGATAAATGATTTTATCCAAATAGTAAAGAATCTCAATTTATTAGGAATCATTTATTTAAATTTTGATAATTATAAAATAGCCAATAGGCTGCTAAAAAAAGGGTTAGAATTATCCATACAGCATAATTTAAGTCAAGAAAAACTAAATATCTATAAATCTTTATCGCGGTTAACAGAAGAAAGTAAAGATTATAAAAGAGGATTTTTGATTGAAAAAAGCTACAATAAACTTTACGACAGTCTTTACAATAAAGACCGTTACAGACAGCTGGACGAGTTTAGAGTTTATTATGGGGCAATGCAGAAACAGAAGGAAAACATTGCCTTAAAGAAGGCAAACTTGAGCAAGGAAATAAAAATACAGAACAAAAATTATTTTCTTGTGGCCTTTATAGTTTTGCTGGTTTTAACAATTTATTTGCTTTGGATGATTTTTAAACGAGGCAGAAGGATGGACAAAAATAATATTGTTCTTACCCAACAAAACGAAGAAATTAATCGTCAAAAAAAGGAATTGGAAGAGCTTAACCAATGGAAAAGCATATTTTTTTCAATTGTGTCTCATGATTTAAGAAGTCCAATTTTATCTTTAAAAGGGATGTTAGATCTTTATCATAGTAATTTATTAAATGAAGAAGAGCTTAAATTGTTTATGCAGGAGCTGAACAAAAATTTTAGGAACACGGCTAGTTTAATGGATAATTTGTTGATGTGGGCAAAATCTCAGATGCAAGGACAAAAATTGAATAAAGAGGAAATCGATATTTATCAAATCACGAAGGATAATATTGAAGTTTTACAACAGAAGATTGACGAAAAGAAATTAAATTTCAAAAACAATATCCATATTCGTTCCGCTTACGCCGATGAAGAATCAATCTCTATCGTTATCAGGAATTTAATTGCAAACGCCATCAAGTTTTCTAAATCAGGAGATGAAATTATTATAAATTCAGAGAAGAAAGGCAATAATTTAATTTTCTGTATAAAAGATAATGGGTTAGGAATGTCTTTAGAACAGGTTACAAAAGTTTTAAGTCGTGTTTTTTATACCACCAGTGGCACAAAAGAAGAAAAAGGCACAGGATTAGGAATTTTATTATGCGACGAATTTGTACGTAAAAACGGAGGTGAATTTTGGATAAAAAGTATATTAGGAGAAGGAAGTTCTTTTTACTTTAGCTTACCTTTGAGAAAATAATATTTCTTTGTTAGCAGATAAAACATATTTTAGATCGTTTTTAAAACACATTTACACAACAAACGAAGCAGAAGTGCTTTATAAAATGTTAGTGGAGGATTTTGGTATCCAAAAGACCTATAATGATGTTGATTTAAATGAAAGTCAATATAAAATTTACGAAAACCATCTAAAAAATTTAAAGCAAGGAATCCCTATTCAATATGTTTTAGGCAATGCCGATTTTTACAGATTAAAGTTTAAAGTAAGTGGGGATGTTTTAATTCCGAGACCAGAAACAGAAGAATTGGTCCATTTAATAATTGCTGATTTTAAAAATAAGACAGATATAACGATTATAGATATTGGTACAGGAAGTGGTTGCATCCCAATTGCTTTAAAAAAGAATTTACCTCAAGCAAGAGTTTCTGCTATTGATATCAGCACAAAAGCATTAGAAATTGCTAAAGAAAATGCGGTATTAAATAGGTTAGAAGTAGCTTTTTTTTGTGATGACGCCTTAAATCTGACAACATCTAATTATTCTAAATTTGATGTTATTGTAAGTAATCCTCCATACATCGCTGCTATAGAAAAAGAAGAAATTGAAAATCAGGTTTTAAAATATGAACCTCATTTGGCGTTATTTGTAGAAGATGAAAATGCTTTAATTTTTTATGATAAAATAACTGATTTTGCGCTCACTAATTTAAAACCAGAAGGTGTTTTGTATTTTGAAATTAACCAATCTTTAGGA
>JACMNZ010000463.1 GCA_014378285.1 Pseudopedobacter sp. | reverse complement strand
GAAAATTTGATTATATTTGGAAAACACAATGGAAAACAAACTTTCGTCAATCTACCCAGATTTAAATGTAAATACGGGTTTTGTTTTATCTAGATGACAGCAGGCAATAATTATAATAAAAAAAGTACCATAATGACTAATCTAAAACTAGCACTTGACTGGACACCCAATACAAATCACGTTGGATTTTTTATTGCAAAAGAATTGGGGTTTTACAGTAAACAAGGAATAGACCTTGAGATTTTAAATCCTAAAGATGATAATTACCTGATGACACCAGGAAAAAAGTTAGAACTTGATATTGCCGACTTTGCTATTGCTCCCTTTGAGACCGTAATAAGTTTGAATAATAAAGTGAATCAGGTTCAAGCAATAGCTATTTATGCCATTTTACAGGAAGATTTAAGTTCTATTGTATCACTAAAAAAATCAAATATCACATCACCAAAATTTCTTGACGGCAAAACGTATGCTTCATACAAAGCACGATATGAAGACTACATTGTAAAAGAAATGATAAAGAATGACGGAGGGGAAGGAGATTTGAAATTAGTTTATCCAGACAAACTTGGTATTTGGAATACTTTATTAAATGGTCAAGCTGATGCGACCTGGATTTTTGATAACTGGGAAGGTATTGAAGCAGATGGAAAGAACATTCAACTCAACAAGTTTGCAATGGATAAATTTAAAGTTCCTTACTGTTATTCGCCTATTATATTGACAAAAAGAGAGAACTTGATAAAGCACAAAGAGCATTATTCGAGATTCATAAAAGCTACAAAAAGTGGCTTCTTATTTGTGAAAAATAATATCAAAGAATCAACAAGTATTTTGCAACGCAGCTTAAGTAAATATGATGTAGAGAACATAAATATAGAAAAATCTTTATCCTATACAGTTCCTCACTTTGGTAATGAACTTAATTGTGGAATGATGGAACAAGACAAAGTCTTAAGATTTTTAGAATGGCTTGTGGATAAAGGTTTAGAAGACAAAATAGTTCTTGAGCAAAATCTATTTACTAATGAATTATTTGACTAAAACTAAAACTAATAGCCAGACTTTCATTGTCTACACGGTACGGAAAATGAAACTTGGCTTGAATAGCATGTCCGGTTTTTTGCGGGAGAACCGGACACTGGCACGAACTATGGAGTTTTCGTAAAATTGAGAGAGAGAATGTCAAGAGGATTTGGATCCTTTTTTTTTGGGAAATGTTTTTTGGGCGTGACCCTACAAATTGCTTCGTCGTTCCTCCTAGCAACTTCGGGTCGGGCTGTTCGCTGCAATCTTTATGTTTTTAAAGAAAAAACATAAAGGATTTTCGCTGCCATCCCTCACGCAACGCCTCTACTGACGAGACGTTTTTTTTATTAAATTGTAAGAAAATTTTAATATATTTGGAAAGCACAAAGCGAAATGGACTTTCTTTAATCTACCCAGTTTTAGCCCTAAATACTAAGGATTTCTGTCGCTTATATACAAGTTGTAGGCAATGCTAAAACCTGTTTAAGAATCTAACACAATCTTTTATGTTAAACCAAAATGAACATCAACCTTTCTTCTAACTTATTTGTTTGGTTAATATTAATAACTTTACCAGAAATTGTATTTTCTCAATCGGCTGACTTTACCATTCAAAATGTAAAGTTTGAAAGTCAGGGCATCACTCTTGCAGGTTCAATTTTAACGCCTAAAAAAACATTTGCAGCAGTTGTAATTGTTCATGGGTCTGATCCTGTAAAAAGAGAAATGGAATTCGCTAAACGTCTTGCCAAACAGGGTATTGCTGTATTGACATATGATAAACGCGGAGTTGGAGAATCTGCTGGTGTATATGTAGGACCATCTGTTGGCACGAATAATATTGACACTGCCAATCTTAATTTATTATCTCAAGATGCAAATGCAGCAGTAAATATATTTCGAACTTATTTGAAAGATAAAACACCTATCGGATTAGTTGGTTTCAGTCAAGCAGGATGGATAATACCACTTGCTGCGAGCAAAAATCCACAAATAGAATTCATGGTGTTATTTAGTTGCCCGACAATTACAACCCTAGAACAACTGCGATTTCAGTTTTACACCAACGGAAATAATAACTTTTGGGAAAATCATACTGAAGCAGAAGTTCGTGAACATATCAAAAATGATTCTGACAGGTATCAGTTTGCAGCAACTGATCCAAAAAATTCTTTGAATACACTTTCAATTCCAGGGCTTTGGCTATTTGGCAAGAAAGATATCCAAATTCCCGTAAAGTTATGTATTGAGCAACTAAATACATTCAAAGTTAAAGGCAAACCTTTCGAATATACCTTGTTTTCAAAATTAGGTCACAATACTTCCTCCAGCGATATTACAGAAACTGTTGATATTTCAATTCAATGGATAAAACAGAAAACGTTAAACAATAAAAAGTCAAAAAAACAAAATAAAGCACTGCCTACAACAGCTATTTTGAACTAGCTAGAATTTAGCGGAATTCCCTTTTAGCATCAAGTTTTCGTTAAGCCGAAAACTGAAAGGTCTTTGTGATTCATATATATTATTATTATTATTATTATTATTATTATGTGATGTATATATATTATTATTATGATTTTTTTGTAGATGATGCGATTCAAGATCGGTTCGGCGATATGTCGGAGAATCCTCTCAAGCACTCGACCTCATCAGTGGCAAAAAATTATGCCAACCTCCGAATTGAACCCTTCTTAGGAGAGGCGACGACCGCCAGAAGCGCTGAATCCGATGACGAATAAAAAACTTTTGTTATTTTAATAGTGT
>JACMNZ010000462.1 GCA_014378285.1 Pseudopedobacter sp. | reverse complement strand
TTTACGAAAACGTTTTCATAGAAATTATATGTATTTTTATTTTACAAACGATTGCATTACGATTACTTTTTTGTTAAATCTCATTTACAAAAACCAAAACAAACAAAAAACATTTTTATGAAAATTAGTCCAAAACAGATCTGGAAGATTTGCATTATGCTCTTTTTTTCGGGATTATCTGTTACAGCTTTTTCGCAAAATTCAATTAGCGGAATTGTAACAAATTCTAAAGATGGTTTGCCCGCAAAGGGCGTGACTGTCACCCTAAAAGGATCTAGCACTGCTACTCAAACAAATGAACTTGGAGCGTTCAATATTAGCGCTCCCTTAAATGGAACACTGATTTTTTCTTCGGTAAGTTATGGTAGGCAAGAGGTAGCTATAAATGGCAAAATCTCGATGGCTATATCCATTACTTCCACTACTACGAGTTTAGATGAGGTTGTTGTAATTGGTTATGGTACTCAAAAAAGAAGAGAAGTAACAGGTGCAATTGCAAAAGTGAGCGGTGATAAATTATCATCAGTGGCCGCTCCAAGTTTTGAAGCTGCTTTGCAAGGGAAAGCAGTTGGTGTGCAAGTTGTGCAAGGCAGCGGGCTTGCAGGTTCTGGTTCAGTAATTAGAATAAGAGGTGTTGGGTCAATCAGTGCGGGTGGAGATCCATTGTATGTTGTCGATGGAATTCCAATAACATCTGACCAATTTTTAAGAGGCGATGCAGGTGGAATGAATCAAAACCCTTTAGCATCAATTAATCCAAATGATATAGAATCAGTAGAAGTTTTAAAGGATGCAGGTGCTGCAGGTATTTATGGAAGTAGAGGAGCAAATGGAGTCATATTAATTACTACCAAAAGAGGTAAAAGTGGTAAGCCTAAATTTTCTTATTCAAACAAATTGGGATTAGTTACCTATACCAATAAGCCTGAATTTGTAAACGGTAAAGAATATATGCAGTTAAAACAAGAAGCTTGGCAAAACGATGGCAATGTTGGGGAGGTCGGTTCTAATTTTATTCCTGGCGGATTAACCTTCGCACAAGCAAGTTCTAATAATACTGATTGGTGGAAAGAAGTTACCAGAATAGGCTTCATTAACGAGCATAATTTATCAATGACGTATGGTACTAAAAAATTAAAAACATTTTTAGGAACCACTTATGGCAACAGTGAATCTTACATCAAACGTAATAGTTACGAACGTCAGGCAGTTAGATTAAATCTTGATTACAATATAATTGACAATCTAAAAATTTCTCTTAACTCAGCATACAATAAAGGAATTAATAATAGGATAGATAATTATCAAACAATAGCTGCGGCACAAAGTAATTTATTGCCTATTTATCCAATTTATAATGCTGATGGAACTTATTCAACAATTAGCGGTAACCCGGTTAGATATTTAAATGAAACAAAATACAGAAATACTGATAACCGGTATCTTGGTGGTGTAGCATTGGAGTTTAGTCCGATAAAAGATTTAATGATTAGAGCTAGTGGATCTCTTGATTATTTAGAATCATTTGATGACCAATACGAATCCAAAATAATTACAGGCGATGCAAGAGGAGGTATTGCAAAACGTTATCCACTTTGGGTTACAAATTATAATGCGAACTTAACTGCGAATTATTTATGGACACCGAATACACAAAATAAATTTAATTTTTTGCTAGGAACAGAAACACAAGAGTCTAAAATAAAAAATACAAATGGGGATATTTACTCATGGGGCCAAGAAGAACCTTTGTATAAGAACAAACGTATCTATCAAGATAGCTTAAATAGATTTATTGATAATGGTTCACGTAAAAAACAAGTTGTAGATAATTCAACATTTGTAAGTTTTTTTGGACGGATAAATTATACATTGAAAGAAAAATACGTATTTCAATTTTCTGCTAGGATGGATGGATCTTCAAAATTTGGACCTAACAATAAATACGGATTTTTTCCTGCCGCTTCTGCCGCATGGTTGTTGAGTGAAGAGAAGTTTCTTCAAAACTGTAAAACTATTAATAGCTTAAAACTCAGAGCAAGTTATGGTATTGTAGGAAACTCTAATATCCCAACCGGAAGATATTATTATGGCTACGGTAGTACAAGAAATTATAACGGATCCCCTGTTTTGGAGCCCAATAATATTGGTAATCCTGATTTAAAATGGGAAACATTAAGAAATTTTGATCTTGGATTAGATTTTAGTTTATTCAACAATCGTTTATCTGGAGAATTTTCTTATTACAGAAAAGTTACTGTCGATCAATTATTGGAACCAGGATTAGGAGCTTCTACAGGTTTTCAAAAAAGCTGGAGGAATTTAGAAGGAGGTAAAATTTTAAATGAAGGTTTAGAGCTGTCATTAAATTACTTGTTGATTAAATCAAAAGATTTAAAAATATCTCTTGGAGGAAATATTAGCCGTAATTACAATGAAGTTTTAAAACTCGGTCCAATTGGTCCTGATGCCTTGCAGGGAGGCTTTAATGATACACGTATTGCCGAAGGATATCCTGTTGGAACAAATTTTTTAGTTCGTTATTTTGGTGTAGATCCAAAAGATGGGTTACCAATTTGGCTAGATAGAAATGGTAAACAAACAAAAAACTTTAGTTTAGACCATAGAGTTTTAGTAGGCAAAGTTCTTCCAGATTTTTCAGGAGGTATAAACTCTGATATCCAGTTTAAAGGCTTTGAATTAAGATCTTTGTGGACGTTTGTAAGCGGAGGAAATATATATGATGGCTCTGCTAAATATCAAAATGTAGGAAATAACTGGAATGTAAGAAGAGATCTTTTAGATAGATGGGTAAAGCCGGGCGATATGGCTAAATATCCTCGATTGACTAGTTCTGTCACAAACTATCCTGGTTTAGGTACTAATGATAATTATAATTCAACAATGTTTTTATATGACGCAAGTTTTGTAAGATTGAGAGAACTTGTTTTAGGATATAATATACCTCAAGGTTTAATTAAAAGAACTCCATTTACCAGTGCTAAAGTTTCAGTTAGTGGTTATAATTTACTAACTTTTAGCAAATATCCTGGGGCTGATCCTGAAATAACTAGAGATTTTCAAAATCCTCAGGATAGAAACATGAGTCCTAATATAACCTACCTAACACCTACTCAATCAAAGACATTTATTTTTAGTTTAAATCTAAACTTCTAAAATTAAAAACATGAAAATTATCATAAAATATTTATTAGTTGTGCTGTTGCTTTGCAATGTAACATCATGCAAAAAGTTTTTAGAAAAACCTCCCGAAGGAAGTGTTCAAGAAGCTGATGCCTTAAAAAGTGAGGCAGATGTACAAGCATTATTAAACGGTTGTTATTTGTTGATGGGTAATGACCAAATGTATAATGGTAAATTGCAAACTACTGCGGAACAGTTAGCAGATCATTTATTCAGCGCTAATCTTGGAGGTAAGCAACAGGAAAATAACTTAAGAAGATCAACTATTTTCAATACAGATAATGCAGATTTATTTACCGGTATTTATAATATAGTTTACAGAACAAATAAAATAATTGAAAAATTAGATTTAGTTTCTGAAACAAACAGAACAAAAGTAGAAGCTGAAGCGAGGTTTATAAGAGCAGTTTGTCATTTTGAAATTGCACGCCTATGGAGTCATAATCCTGGTTTCACTATTGATAATAGCCATCTTGGAATAACACTAAGAAAATCAGGTACGTTGGCACCTCCAGAAAGAGCAACAGTAAAAGAAACATATGATTTTATTATTGCGGAACTAAAAGATGCTGAAGCAAAACTTCCTGCCTACGTAAATACCCGTGTACGTGCAGATAAAAATGTGGCGAGAGCATTTTTAGCAAAAGTATATTTCCAAATGAATGATTTTACAAATGCTTACAATTATGCATCATTAGTAATTAACAGTACTAATTACACTTTGGAAGCTACATTAAAAACACGTTACAGTACTACAGCTTCTTCAGAATCTATTTTAAAAGTAACAAATATAAATGGGCAGCATGAACCTGGTGGAAGACTTAAACAATGGTTTTCTGGAAGAACTGGATTGCCATATTTTCGAATGCCGGAACAATTGTATAATTATGTCAAAGGTTTTGCAGGCGATAATAGATTGGCGTTTTTAAATAATACGAAATATTCTGGCAGCATCTACCTAAATAAGTATGATTCTAATAATTTTGAAATGCCTATTGTTACTTTAACTGAAATGTATTTAACAAGAGCAGAAAGTGCTGGCGAAATAGCAAATACAATACCTACAGCACTTGCTACTGGGATTGCAGATATCAATAAAATAATCGAAAGAGCTTACGGTAACAATACAAAAAATCTGGCTTTAACTATTACACAAGATCAATTAATCACCAATGTAAGAATACAAAGAGAAATTGAAATGATTGGCGAGGGTGATAGATTACATCAAATTAAAAGAATCGGTGCACACCCTTTACCTAGTCGTAGAAATGAGCGTTTAGATAGAAGAGGGTCTGAATGGAATTGCCCTGGGTTTATACTTCAATTTCCTGATTATGAAAAAAATGCAAATGCTGCTTTTCAATTAAACATTGAAGGCGGTTGTTTATAAAAATTAAAAAAACTTTTATTTATGAAACAAATATTTTCTATTACACTGGCAATTGCCCTTTTCACATTTGCTTCGTGCAAGCGTGATGCTTTTAAAGACGTTGGAAATAATGCAGATTTTAAAATAGATGCATTGGGTGGCACATGGTCAACTATATCTGTAACACAAACTGACGAAGATGCTATTAGAAAAGGATTCCCTTTTAAAACGCTTGATATCACCGGTGATTTTAATTTGAATCAAACAAAAATTACACTGAACCTAAATGGTGTAAACCCTGGCACATTTAGTATTGCTTATGGTACGGCAGCAAAACTTTTAAAGCATACATCAGGCAACTGGGCTTTAGATAATTTGCAAAAACCTACCAAAGTTTATCTAATAAATGGAACCGATTCTGTAAAGCTAAAAATTAATAATTATAGTGATCTTGGTGAGGTGCCAAGTAGATTAGGATTAAAATTACTAAAATCTGCTTACGGCAAAACTCAGTTAGGATATGATTATTCATTAACCAAATAAAATATTTAAAAATGAAAAAAATACAACAATTATTATTCATGTTTTTTGCCTTATGTGCATTTAATAATGCAATAGGGCAGGCTACTGC
>JACMNZ010000087.1 GCA_014378285.1 Pseudopedobacter sp. | reverse complement strand
GGAAATTTAAAAAATAGAGATTTAATTAATTTTTTCTCTTTTTTCTGTTAAACAATTGCAACAGGGATAGGAATTAAAATTTTGTCTTTAGGATAATTAGAAAGTTAAGGCAAAATTTGTGCTCAGCACCGTAGCGATAGCGGTGTAATGCTAGCCCGGCAGTTGCCCAAAAATGCTTTAAATAAAAATAAATAAATAATTCCATCAAAAATATATGGCAAAAAATGGCAAAGCCGCATTAGGTTTCATCTTTATCACCTTATTGATTGATGTTACCGGATTAGGAATTATTATTCCGGTTTTACCAACCTTAATATCAGAATTAATTCATGGAAATTTAAGTGATGCAGCAACTTATGGAGGATGGTTAACATTTGCTTATGCTATTATGCAGTTTGTATTTGCCCCTATCCTGGGTAATTTAAGCGACCGTTTTGGCAGACGACCAGTTTTATTGTTCTCTTTATTTGGGTTTGGAATTGATTATCTTTTTTTAGCCTTCGCCCCTACTATCTGGTGGTTATTTATAGGCAGAATTATTGCCGGCATTACAGGGGCAAGTTTCACTACAGCATCTGCCTACATTGCAGACATTAGTACCCCAGATAAAAGAGCCCAAAATTTTGGAATATTGGGAGCCGCTTTCGGACTTGGATTTATTTTAGGCCCTGTGTTGGGTGGTGTTTTAGGTCAATTTGGTTCTAGAATTCCATTTTTTGCTGCCGCCGGATTAAGTCTTTTGAATACCCTTTATGGATATTTTGTGTTACCAGAATCTTTACCTGTTGAAAAAAGAAGACCTTTTGAATTAAAACGGGCAAATCCATTAGGTTCCCTTTTGCAATTAAAAAAATATCCGGCTATGGGAGGTTTAATTATCGTTTTGATTTTGATGTACACAGCCATGAATGGTTTACAAAGTACTTGGGCTTACTATGGTATGGAAAAATTTAGCTGGAACGAGGCTTGGGTTGGTTATTCTTTAGGGTTTATTGGGTTGATGATTGGCGTGGTGCAAGTTGGTATAATCCGTTGGGCTATCCCTAAATTTGGACAAGATAAAAGCCTTTACATTGGATTAGCTTTTTACAGTTTAGGATTGTTGCTTTTTGCTTTCGCACCAAATGGATTTTGGATGTTTGTCTTTATTATTCCCTATTCTTTAGGAGGAATTGCTGGCCCAGCCTTGCAAAGCATAATTAGTGGTTTTGCTCCTGCAAACGAACAGGGAGAAATACAAGGGGCGCTTACAAGTTTAATGAGTGCAACAACTATATTTGCCCCTCCGTTAATGACAACTCTTTTTGCTTATTTTACAAATAAAAGCAACGCTATACAATTTCCAGGCGCTCCGTTTTTATTAAGTTCTATTTTAGTTTTTGTAGCTGTTTTTTTTGCAATGAAGAGTCTAAAACCGAAAAGTTCATTAGTTGATTAGTCTTTATGCGGATTGTCTTTTTTAGTGTATTGATGATTGGTTCATTAGGCTTATTGATGATTATAAATGATTAATCTTTTACTAATAATTAATTAACTCTCTATACTAATCAACTTCTCTTACAATAACTAAATCAACTTTTAAAAATAATGACTAATCAACTTTTTTAAACTAAAGAACTTCTTATATTTTTGAGTAATAAACTATTTACCTATAAAAACTAAAGCTTGTTATCTTTGTCTTTTCTACAATGGCAGCAGTAACCCCATCAGCTATTTTTAGGTCTTTAAAATCCCGTAATTTTAAACTTTATTTTGCAGGGCAATCAATTTCATTGATTGGTACATGGATGCAGCGTTTAGCAGTTAGTTGGCTGGTTTATGATGTTACGCATTCGGCTTTTTTATTGGGATTAGTAATGTTTGCAGGTCAAATACCGGCTTTAATCCTATCACCTTACGGCGGAGCAGTAACCGATAGGCACAGCAGATATAAAATTTTATTGATTACCCAAATAGCTTCTATGGTGCAAGCTGGATTATTAGCTGCTATGATTTTAGGAGGATTCTACAGTACAACAGGGGTAATTTTATTAAGTATTTTATTGGGTTGTATCAATGCTTTTGACATCCCTTCTCGGCAATCTTTAATGATTGAATTGATTGATGACAAAAAAGATTTACCAAACGCAATAGCGCTAAACTCTAGCATGGTAAACTTAGCAAGATTAATTGGACCTGTAGTTGCCGGATTATTAATTAGTTGGGTTGGCGAAGGAATGTGTTTTTTAATCAATACCATTACTTTTATCTTTGTTATAGGTTCTTTATTGATGATAAAAATAGAACCTAGAAAAATTGAAAAAACAAGACAAAGTGTCTGGAAAGGGTTAAATGAAGGTTATCAATATCTAAAAACAAAACCTGATCTAAGTTTGATGATTATATTGATGGCCTGTATCAGTTTTTCTTTAATGCCCATAATTACATTGTTGCCAATTTTTGCGAAAGATGTTTTTAAGGGTAATGCCTCTACATTAAGTTATTTAGAAGGAGCAATGGGATTGGGCGCTTTAGGGGGAGCTATTTTTTTAGCAGGGGCAAAAAAATTAAAAAATTTACCTAAAACAATCGTATTTTCCATATTCATATTTGCTGGTAGCCTTTTGTTTTTTTCATTTATTCCTTGGTTGGGATTAAGTTTAATCTTCTTACTATTTTCAGGAATTGGGCAAATGATACAAATTTCTGGCTCAAATAGTTTTATCCAAACTCATGTAGATGATAACATGAGAGGAAGGGTGATTAGCTATTTTGCTATGGCTTTTCAAGGTATGATGCCAATTGGAAGTTTTATAGCAGGTTTTTCTGCTAATCATATCGGTCCACAAAATACTGTTATAATTCAAAGCGGATTAGGACTGATAACCGCCACCGTATTTTATTTTTTATTAAAGAAGGTAAGGTTAAAAGTTGTTTTTAATGAAAGGACTGCCTTGAGGGAAAACCCTGAGTTTTTAATTTGATAGAATACATTTAATTGCTACATACAATTTTTAATATTATGCCTAAGGTTTTTAAAAAAAAGCACTAAGCAGGAAGATATTTTGGTGACCCGTAAGTGGGAAATATTTTAATTTGCGTTAACGATTGAAACGGCATCCTTTTTTTCTTTTCAGAAAAAAAGATATAGTGCAAAGCGTGTTAAAACGCCCAAATTATTGTTCTCTCTCGGGCTGTTATAAATCGAAATTAAAATAAATCAATTCTTTACAATTTATATAAACATAAAAAAAGACCAACCTTTCGGTTAGCCTTTCCTATCATAGGTATGATATTTATTAGTTGTATAAAGTAAATTCTACACGTCTGTTGTTCTGACGACCCATTTCAGTACCGTTTGTATCTATTGGTTGATTTTCACCGTAACCGGTTGCTTCAACTCTTGAAGAATTTGTGCCCTTGCTTACCAAATAAGCTTTAACTGATTCTGCTCTATCTTTTGATAATTTCATGTTATAAGCGTCACTTCCTTTACTATCTGTATGTCCAGCTAATTTTAAGCTTAAATTTTTAGAAACAATTAAGTTTGCAACTTTATCTAACGTTGTATAAGATGTAGCTCTGATAGTTGCTTTATTAAAATCAAATTCTAAGTTTTTAATTGCATCACTTACTACCTTTTTATCCTCTTCTGTAATAATATAGGTTACAGGTTTTGGAGCTTCCATTTTTGGTAATTCACAACCAGAACCGTCAACTGCTGTTCCTTTTGGAGTATTTGGGCATTTATCATAAAAATCAGAAACACCGTCACCATCAGAATCAGTCATCAATTTATTAACCTGATCTTTAAGTGCATTAACTTCTGTATTATTTTTAGAAGCATCTAATTGTGCTTTTAAATCATCATACTTGGCAACATAGTCTTTTTCTAAAGATGCGGCAGGGTTTGTAAACGCTAATTGTGGTTTTGATTTATTGCCTAATGCAAATTCTAAACCACCATATCCGTAAGAAAATTTATCACTTGAAGGTAATCTGTAATAACCGTCTAAATTATCTCCATCAACAAAGTTCATTTTATAACCTAAATCAATATTTATTCCTTTAGTTACCATAAACTTTAATCCTAAACCTACTGGTACCACCAATTCATGTATATTTTCTCCTTTGTTATAATCAATTACCAAACCAGCATTATTTGTTAGTATTGGTTGGTAACCCATTAAACCCGCACCAGCAGAAATGTAGGGTGTTACATAACTTTGACGGTTTAGAATATTGAAATTACCAATATTATAAACTCCACTTAAAGTTGCGTTCCATTTAATTTCAGTTTCGAACGATTTATAAGGCGTGTTAGCGAGTGCTGGTCCATTTGTGTTAGTAGTTGAATTATCAGCTTTTAACGTTCCACGGAAGAAATCTGCCTGTAATCCAAAATTGTGGGTAAACTGCTTTTTAAGGTAACCACCATAACCAGCGTTAACTTCCCAATTTGAGAAATCGTTATGACCGCCAGTTACAACAGCTGGTGCTAAAACACCACCATTTACTCCGAATGACCAAGTTCTGTAAGCAGAAGCTTTTGAGAAGGGCGCTACATTATTATCCGTTTTCATTTTGCTAGAAATAGGCATGTTTTCTTGTGCAAACGTAAAACTTGCCATTGTTACTGCTCCTAGCAGCATTATACTTTTCTTTAAATTTTTTTTCATGATCTTTTTTGATTGTTCCAACAGATAGTGTCAAAACTTTGCCAAAAAGTATCTTGAGCAACTTTTTTATTACCTAAGCTAAGTTTAAGTGGATTTAAACAACATAAAAAAAGCCTAACTTAAAAATAAGCCAGGCTTTTAAGACTGTATAATTTTTAGTACACGTTACCAAAGTTTAGATGGATATATGCCATCTTTCACTAAATTATTGATATTTTCTTGTACGATGGCTTTATCTTCTTTATAAGTAACCCCAAACCATTTTGCATCAGTTGGAATTACTTTAAAGCTAGCTATGTTATTTTTAATGAGATAATCTGCAATAAGGGGAATAAAAAATTCTGATTTCGGCTTATCTTCATTCTGGTGCACAAAGTCTGTAAACAGTTTTTCTGTAATTTCAAAAACATGTGGAGTAAAACCCCAAAAATTCATGGAAACCGGTGTACTTGAATCTAAAAGATGTGTGGTTCCATCTTCATTTTCATAAACAATAACGCCATCTTTGGGATAAACTTTAGTGCGTTCGTTAATCTCCGTCATGTTTCCATCAGCATCAGTTTGGCAAACCCCACGAGAAACAGAACCGTTCTCTGAAAGCGTATTACCAATTTTATAACCCACAATACTGTATTTATTTGCACCTGCTTCGATAGTTAAAAAATCTACCATGTTTTTGAAAGCTTCATAACCATAATAATCATCAGCATTGATAACACAGAATGGCTCATGGATTTGATTTTTAGCTTCTAAAATAGCATGACCTGTTCCCCATGGTTTTGCTCTTTCAATTTCTTTATCAATTCCATATTTTTTTAAATCAAAGGTTTGAAATATATAATCGGTTTCAATTTTACCAGTAAGTTTTGGTTCAAAAATAGACTTAAAATTATCTAAAAACTCTTCTTTAATGATGAAACTTATTTTTCCAAATCCAGCTTTAATAGCATCGTGAATTGAGTAATCGATAATAGTTTCTCCGTTGGGGCCGAAACCATCTATTTGTTTCATGCTACCATAACGGCTAGCCATTCCAGCGGCTAAGATTAATAAGGTTGGTTTTTTCATATATTACATTTATATTTTAAAATTGGATTTCTAAAATCCAAATAATTCTACACTTCTATTCATTAATTAAGTCCAGTTATCATTCCAAAAATTACCATCAGTAATCAATTTCTATTAATAGAGCCATTTTGGGTTTATTTATTTTTTACGTATTTCTCTAACCAATTGTCCATTTCCCACAGCATGTGCAAAATACTTTCCTTTGCTCTATAACTGTGTGCCTCATAAGGCAAATATACCAATCTGGTAGTTGCTCCAAAACCTTTTAATGCGCTATAAAGCCGCTCACTTTGTATTGGGAAAGTGCCAGAATTATCATCGGCTTCGCCGTGAATTAATAATAGTGGTGTTTTTATTTTATCGGCATAAGAAAAAGGCGACATTTTAAAATATAAATCTGGCACTTGCCAATAAGTTCTTTCTTCTGCTTGGAAACCATTTGGGGTTAAAGTCCTGTTATATGCTCCGCTCCTGGCAATTCCCGCGGCAAATAAATTGGTGTGTGCTAATAAATTTGCTGTCATAAATGCTCCATAAGAATGGCCTCCAATCGCAATTTTATTTTTATCACCAATACCCATACTTACAATTTTACTTACCGCAGCCGTTGCATTTTCTTTTAATTGATCAATAAAAGTATCGTTTGGATAATCATTGCTTTCGCCAACAATTGGCATATCTACATTATCCATTACGGCATAACCTCTAGTTACCCAATAAATAGGCGAAGCCCAAGATATTTTACTAAATCTAAATGGAGAACCTTTTACTTGCCCTGCAGCGGCGGCAGTTTTGTATTCTTTTGGATACGCCCACATTAAAACTGGTAATTTTCCACTTGTAATTGTATATCCTATAGGCAAATATAAAGTGGCTGTTAAATTCAATTTATCACTTCGTTTGTAATTAAGCTGTTGTTTTATTATACCAGTTAATTGTGGGTATGGATTTTTAAAAAATGTAAACTGTTCCGTCTTACCTTTACGATAATCCAAATTGAAATAATTTGGTGGTTCTGCAACGGTTTCCCTACTCACTATTAAATTCTTTTTATTATCAAAGAAAATTGGTTTCTCATAAAATGGCGCTCTTGAATGAAATAACGTATCTGTTACTTTAGTCTTAACGTTAAATTGCAATAAAAAAGGCCTATCCCCAATTGGCGAAGCGCCTTCTGAAATGGAAAAAATATTTACATTATTGGGGTCAGCCGCTTTCCTCAAAATATTATAATCCATTAAAAGAACATCTTTATTATATTGATTTTTAATCTTAACAAAATCACCAGGATCAGAGTACGCATCCTCAGAATATCTATCCCAAAGGTTGACCCTATAATTAGAGTTTCCTGGTTTTATAAAAACCCTTCTTTCGGCTTTGGTTTTCCACCAACGTTCGGTAACTATTGACAACTGATCATCTCCCCAATCAATACTTTGATATCTCAAATAACAATCTGCTAGTTTTTGTTTTTTAATATAGGGTTCTGTTGCTTTTCTTGTATATAAAATATCTTTAACCTTTATCCTTTTATTAGGATCACCACCGTCTTGTGCTTCTGCCCAAAAAATAGTTTGAGGTTTATCGGTTCTCCATTCAAACTCTCTTGGACCTGTAATTACGGCATCAAAACCTTGTGGCAAATTATCAGCTAAGGGTACATCTGCAAAATCCTGTATCAGTTTACCGTATTTATCTCTCACTTCTACCTTGTAAGGAAAATTTCCGATAGGAACCACATAAGAATAAGGCTTATGAATAACAGAAAGCATTACCAATTCGCCATCAGGAGAAAAATCAAAAAATTTATAAATATTTTCACGATTATAGTTTACAGACTGTCCATCCATATAAACTAATTTTAATTGGGTAGTCAAATAATAATCAAACTGAAGTTCGTCATTTGCATTTTTTAGTAGATCTTGATAAGTTCTGTTTGGAGAAGATTTACCAGTACTCTCTTGAATATTTGGACCGCTTAATACTGGAGATAACGGTTTTAAAGGTTTTACTTCTGATTTAAACTTCGCTAAAATTGTTTTACTATCTGGCGCCCATCTAAAAACAGTTCCGTAAGTATCATTTAAAGAAAAAGTAGTTAAACGGTTTGCTGTCTTTAAAAATAAATCGCCAACCCAAAGTTCAATTTCAGTGTTGGTAGTAATAGAAAAAGCCACTTTACTCTCATCAGGAGAAAAAGTAACATTTTTTATTTGAGCTTCTTTAGGGATATTTTGCAATTCAAAATCCTCGTTTTTATCTAGCTCTTTAAATCTTAAAGAAGAAAAATAGGAAGAACGGTTATT
>JACMNZ010000461.1 GCA_014378285.1 Pseudopedobacter sp. | reverse complement strand
TTTCTGATAAAAATCGATAAAAAAAATAAAACAATAGAAAAGAATTGATTGATTTGACTTTTCTATAATTATTTTCACATTGTGTGCAACGTTTAAAAAAAACGTTTGTCTTTTGATATAGAAGCTTAATAATTTGGAGGCAATTTACATTGATAAACACGCTCACTTGGTTGTGGCGTGTAAAAAAGGAGAAAGAAGAGCACATCACGAATTGTACAGGCTATATTCTAAAGCTATGTATAATGTTTCTGTGCGTATTCTAAATCATACAGATGAGGCTGAAGATGCTTTACAAGAAGCTTTTATGGAAGCTTTTATCAAGATTAAAGATTTTAGGCAAGAAACTTCATTTGGGTCGTGGTTAAAGCAAATTGTAGTTTATAAATCCATCAACATCCTTAGAAAAAGGAAAATGGTTTTTGAGGAGATAGATGATTTTGACGTTGAAAGTATTGTAGACCATAATTGGGAGGATGAAAAAGAGCTAAATTTTAAGATTGAAGAAATAAAGAAAGCTATTACGCTTTTACCAGAAGGTTACCGGTTGGTTTTGAGTCTTTATTTATTAGAAGGGTATGACCATGAAGAAATATCGCAAATATTAAAAATTAGCGAGGGCACATCAAGAACTCAGTTTTTAAGGGCAAAAAGGAAATTGATTGATATTTTAAAAATAAAAGGAATAGAGAGATGAGCGAGAAATTAGAAAATTTTATAAAGAGTAACAAGCCGGATTTTGATAATTATGAAGTGCCAGCAGGTTTATGGGATAAGCTTGATAAGCAATTAGACGAACATTGTAAAGCACAAGAAAAACTTAATAGAAGGATTAAGTTTTATAATTTTAGTAGGATTGCGGCGATTTTTATTGTGGTTTTGGCTTTCGGTTTTTTGTGGGGTAAATATCAAAAAGAAGAAGCGATTAAGCTAGAAAACATTAATCCTGTTTATGCCGCAAAAGAAGTTCAATTTTCTTCATTGATTGCCGATAAAAGAGCAGAATTGAAAGACCTTAAAAAGGTGGATCCTCAATTATATCAAACTTTTAAAGAGGAGCAAACCAAGCTTGACGAAGAATATAAATTATTAAAAAAGGAATTATTAACAAGCCCAAATCAAGATAGAATAGTGAAAGCAATGATCCGGAACTTGCAATCCCAAATTGATTTGTTAAACCAACAATTAAATATCACAAAAGAGGTGAAACAATTTAAAGCCACAGAAAATGAAACAACTATATAAAACATTTTACTTGTTGCCTATTATGGCAATCTCAATAATTAATTGCGTTTTAGCACAAGAACCCGCTAAAATGCCTGAGCCAACCCAACCAGAAGTTTTGCCTGCGCCGCCAATGCCTCCAATTGATTTTAGCATTAATGTAGATGAACATAAATGGAAGGAATGGGGAGAAGATTTTGCAAAGAAATTTGATAGTAAAAAATGGGACCAGTGGGGAGAAAGTGTAGGGAAATCGTTTGAAAATTTTGGTAAGTCTTTTGAAGATTTGGATTTGTCTTCTGCCGATTTAGATATCAAGCTACAACGCTTAAATATTAAATTAAAATCTATAAAAATACCTGCGATACCAGAAATCCCAGCATTACCAAATGTGAATATTTTAGGAAACAAGAACTGGGAACTAGGAGCTCCTTCTCAAGACGCTACTGAAAAAGTAAAAAAATTAACAAAAAGTTACCCCGTAGATGCAAAAGATATTTTAGCCATTCAAAATAGTTATGGCAGAATTACCGTAAATACATGGAACAAAAACGAAATTAAGGTAGATGTAGAAATAAGAGCCTATGCTGGTAATGATGAAGACGCCCAGAAGATGATAGATGGCGTAACTATAAGCAATAGCAAAATAGGGGATTTGATTTCATTTAAAACGGGTATAGAGCAGAACAATAAAAACAATAATTGGCTTACCATGAGTTTTTGGAATGCCGGCGGAGACGATAAACAAAAAGTTGAAATATATTATACGGTTTACATGCCAGAGAATAATAGCATTAATTTTAAAACCAACTACTCTAATATTGTTTTACCAAGTTTAAAAGGCGATGTTATCGTAAGCATGAATTATGGAGATTTAACTGCCCAAGAATTATTAGGTATAACTAACATAAAATCTAATTATGGTAAAATAACCGCCCAAAAATTAAGCTCTTCTATAATTTCATCAAATTATGGGGATATAAAAATTAACCAAACAGATGAAATAAATGCAAGTTTAAATTACTGCAGTGTAGATTTAGGAAACTTATCAGATAGGGCCGATTTAAAAATGAATTATGCTGGTTCGTTTAAAATAGGTTCTTTTGATAAAGACTTTAAATCGCTAAACATAAACGCAAATTACTCTAGTATTAATTTAGGGTTTAATAACAATACTGCCTTCAGCTTTGATATCTCTACTTTATATGCAAGCTTTAAGTATGATAAAAACAATGTGACCGTAACTAGTAAAACACCAGCAGATGATGAGAAAAATTATTCTCAAAACAAAAATTATAAAGGTTATTATGGTAAAAATCCATCAGGAAATGTAGTTATAAAAAGTAATTATGGAGGCGTAAAATTTGATTAAACTTTATTTTACTAAAAAATCAAAGACGGACATTTTGTTCGTCTTTTTTGTTTTTAATACTAACCTTTTGTTATTTTTGAAATTAAAATTTTACCTATGGAGTGGATCAGCAATCCAGAAATTTGGATTTCATTATTAACATTAACCGTTTTAGAGATTGTTTTAGGGATAGATAATATCGTTTTTATCTCAATTTTATCCGGAAAATTGCCTCAAGACCAACAAGCTAAAGGCCGTAATGTGGGTTTGGCTTTGGCCATGATTACTAGAATACTTTTATTACTTTCTTTAAATTGGGTAATGAGTTTAACAGCTCCTATCTTTAATATGGGAGATTGGATTGGTGTTACTTCAGAAGCGTTATTAGAGAAAATGGCAATTAGCGGAAGGGATTTGATTTTGATTACAGGAGGCTTATTTTTAATCTATAAAAGTACCCATGAAATACATGATAAATTAGAAGGTGACGAAGGTGGTGCCATTGAAAAAAAAGTATATTCCTTTACTGGAGTAATTATTCAAATTTTAATTTTAGACCTCGTTTTTTCGTTAGACTCAGTAATAACGGCAGTGGGTATGGCTGATGAAATTTGGGTAATGATTGCAGCGGTGGTTATTGCGGTTATCGTGATGATGTTCTCATCCAACGTAATTTCTACTTTTGTTAATGATCATCCAACAGTTAAGATGTTGGCTTTATCTTTCTTGCTTTTAATTGGCGTATCATTATTGGCAGAAGGCTTTGAGCAACATATCCCAAAAGGATATATCTATTTTGCTATGGCTTTTTCTGTATTGGTAGAGGTTTTAAATTTAAAGATGAAAGGAAAAGGGAAACCTATATCATTAAGAAATACGCCTCATAAAACAGAATAAAATCATTGGAGTAAACTATCCAAACAATAAACTAAAAACCTCTTCAATTTTAGAAACCGTTTTTATTTCTATCTGATATTTAGAAACATCTAATCCTTTGGTGTTGTATTTAGAGATAAATATTTGCTCGAAGCCTAATTTTTGGGCTTCGGCAATGCGCTGTTCAATTCTATTTACTGCCCTTATTTCTCCGCTTAAACCAACTTCTGCGGCAAAACATGTTTTATAGGAAACAGGCAT
>JACMNZ010000460.1 GCA_014378285.1 Pseudopedobacter sp. | reverse complement strand
GTAAAACCAATTAATGAGTTGATGGATATAATCAATAATGATGTTCCTACTGCCTTGTGCATTGGTAAACTCATAAAGAATACCAAAGCAGGAACAATTAAAAAACCACCTCCAGCACCAACCAAACCGGATAAAATCCCAACAATAATTCCGTTCAATAAAACCAAACCATATTTAATTTCATGCGTTTCTACTATCTCTTTCTTTTCTCTGCAAACCATTTTACAGCCAGAAATCAACATAATTAATGCGAAAAAAAGCATCAGGAATAAATCCTTAGTCAAATTAAAACTACCTAATTGTAGCATATTAGCCGGAATAGCATGAATCACAAATTTCCGCATCAACCAAACGGTAATAAAAGCTGGAATTGCAAAAATTATGGCCATTCTAACGTTTACCAATTTCTTTTTATAATATCTTCCGGCTCCAACTAAAGAAGTTAGTCCTACAATAAAAAGAGAATAAGCCGTTGCTATTACAGGTTCTATTTTAGCAGCGTAAACCAAAACTGGTACTGTTAAAATTGAACCACCTCCACCAGTTAATCCTAATGAAATCCCAATAAATAAAGCCAAAAAATAGGTTAGATAAATATGAAATTCCATTACATATTGCAATTACAGTTTTCCATACAATCCAAAAGCTTGATCAAATCTTTCTCTTTTAAAGAATAAAAAACTTGAACGCCTTGCTTATCTGCTTTAAGCAATCCTTTAATCTTCATATTGGTTAAATGATGCGATAATAAAGATTGTTCACATTTCAAAAATTCGCCAATTTGGTTTACACTTAGTTCCTCGTGTTGATCCAATAAATTGATAATTCCTAACCTTACGGGATGAGCAACGGTTTTTAATATGTAAGCTGCTTTTTCTAGTTTATCAGCTGAAAGATTTCGTTTTATAGTCTCTATCATAACAATACAAATATATGAACATATTATCATATATAAATATAATTAAGTCTTTTATTTGTAAAAGAAATGTTTACTTTTATTAAAGCTTTAAAAACTGTTACCGACTAAAAATCGTTACATAAATTAAGAACAAGTTTAAAAATGAATAAAACAGCGATTATACTTTTTGCGCATCTTCCAGAATTTGAGGCAAGAGCTAAAAGTTTATCGTATTTTTCTTCAAAAAAGATCACACAAAAGATTTCGAATGTTTTAACGCAGCATTTTTACAATCTAGCTAATAAAACTACTGCTGATACTTTTCTAATAGATAGCTACCATCAAAAAGGTAAAATTTTTGGAGAAAGAATTGCAAATGCATTTAGTGATGTTTATGCAAAAGGTTATGAAAATATTATTTGCATAGGCAATGATTGTCCATCATTAAAAATTAATCAGCTACAAACTGCAATTGATGAAACAGAAAAAGGGAACGTAGTATTAGGGCCAACTTTTGATGGTGGTGCATACTTAATCGGCATTCCATCTACACATTTTCAAAAAGGTAGTTTTGAAAACATCAATTGGCAAAACAGAAAAACATACAAAGATTTAAAAAACCTTTACCGTTCATTTGTATCAGAATTAGAAATTCTTGCTGACATAGATTCTGCAAAAGCAATATCACTCATCAACCCAGAAAATTCTATCTTAAGAATAATCAATCAAATTATTAAAGATTTCAAATCGAACTTTCAAATGGTTAAACAACCGTTTAAAATCGATTTCTTTTTTATCAGCGGAGACTTTCTGAAAGGTCCTCCTGCAATTGCCTAATTAGCAATTCTCCTCATTTTTAATCTAATAAATTCTTTTATTCAACTTTTTCATTATGTGATTCATAATGGGAATTATATTCAAAATCATGGCTAATTATTTCGACTCAGAAGATCTTAAAAAATTTGGAAACATTACAGAATTTCAAAAACCACTTGGCGATAAATTCTTTGAGTATTATGGCGAAGTTTTTAAAGAAGGAGCGCTCACAGTAAGGGAAAAATCGTTGATTGCTTTAGCTGTTGCACATGCAGTTCAATGTCCTTATTGCATTGATGCTTATTCTTCAGACTGTTTAAAAAAAGGCGCAGATGAAGAGCAAATGATGGAAGCTGTACATGTAGCTGCCGCCATTAAAGCGGGCGCAACTTTAGTGTTTGGGGTACAAATGATGAACCATGTGAAAGATAAAACAATGTAATTATGGGTGTTAAACAAATTTCAAAATCTTTAAAAGCATCTGGTAGTGCTTTAGTAGACAACTTTTATCAGTTAAAAGTTTTATCTCAAAAAGACATTCAAGATGGTGCTTATGAAAATTTTCATAAAAAGTTAAAATCTTTAAACGTAGATGCAATTAAAGTTTCTGAACTAGAGATTTTTCAAATTAACATAGGTAAACTTTGTAATCAGACGTGTTCACATTGCCATGTGGATGCAGGCCCCGATAGGAAAGAAGAAAATATGTCTTTTGAAACTTTGGAGAGGTGTCTTTTTTTAATAAAAACCTACAATTTCAAAAAAGTTGACATTACTGGCGGTGCTCCAGAAATGAATGCATATTTCAAATGGTTTGTAGAAGAATGTACCAAAGCTGGTGTTGAGGTAATGGTTAGATGTAACCTGACCATCATTATGGCTAATAAAAAATATCATGACCTACCTGATTTTTTTAAAGCTAATCACGTCCATGTAATTTCTTCATTGCCCTCATTTTCTGCAATGAGAACTGATGCACAACGAGGAGATGGAGTTTTTGAAGATTCTATTGCTGCTTTAAAAATGTTAAATGCG
>JACMNZ010000086.1 GCA_014378285.1 Pseudopedobacter sp. | reverse complement strand
TACTTCTGAAGTTATAGCTACAAACTCTCGTAAACCAATATTTGGTTATCATGCAATGGTTTATTCTTTAATTGGTATAACAGTTTTATCTTTTATTGTTTGGGGTCATCACATGTTTGTTACTGGGATGAATCCGTTCCTTGGTGGTGTATTCATGATTACAACTTTAATCATTGCAGTTCCATCAGCAGTAAAGACTTTTAACTACTTAGCCACATTGTGGAGAGGAAATATTCGATTTACTCCTGCAATGTTATTTGCTATCGGGTTAGTTTCTTTTTTTATCTCTGGTGGCTTAACTGGTATTTGGTTAGGAAATGCAGCTTTAGATATTAATTTACATGATACCTATTTTGTGGTTGCCCACTTTCACTTAGTAATGGGCTCTGCTGCTATTTTTGGTATGTTGGCTGGTATTTATCATTGGTATCCTAAAATGTTTGGAAGACTAATGAATGCTAAATTAGGTTATTTACATTTTTGGTTGACTTTTGCATCTGCATATCTTGTTTTCTTCCCAATGCACTTTATGGGATTAGACGGTGTACCAAGAAGATATTATGCCTTTACTGAGTTTGAATCTATGCAAAAATGGTTATCAGTAAATGTGTTTATTACTTGGGCGGCCATATTGGGAGCGCTTGCTCAAGTTGCTTTTTTGTTTAACTTTTTCTATTCTATCTTTTTTGGTGAAAAGTCAACTCAAAATCCTTGGGAATCAAATACTTTAGAATGGACTACACCAGTAGAGCGTATACATGGTAACTGGCCAGGTGAAATTCCAACTGTTTATAGATGGGCTTATGATTATAGTAAACCAGGTCATGAAGTTGATTTTATCCCCCAAAATACACCTTTGTCTGAAACAATGAGTTCTAATCTTCCTCATGATTTTGAAGGAAACGAAGAGGCAGAAAGAATTCAAGAACAATGGAATGTTGAACATAAAAACGTTGATAGTAGAGAAGAAGTAAAATAATTTTTTTAATATATATTTTTTGATTGGGGTATCATACTAAATGTAGATACCCCAATTTTATAAAGTACAAATGTATTCTAAAATAGAAAAGTCTTTTTTAAGAGTAAATCTAATTACCATAATTTCTTTGTTTTTGTTAATCCTTGCAGGGGGTGTGGTAAGAAGTTCTGGATCTGGAATGGGTTGTCCAGATTGGCCAAAATGTTTTGACCATTACATTCCTCCAACTGATGTCTCTGGTCTTCCTAAAGATTATAAAGAAAAATATGTAGCTCAAAGATTAGCAAAGAATGAAAGATTTGCCAAGCTTTTAGATAAATCTGGTTATGTTGATTTAGCAAGTAAAGTAAGAAATGACAAATCAATAAATATTCCAGAGGAATTTAATGCAGTCAAAACATACACGGAATACATAAATCGGTTAATAGGTGCTGCAACTGGATTACTGTTATTATTAACTTTTGTTTTATCTATAAGGTTAATAAAGGTTAGAAAAATAGTTTTCTGGCTAAGTGGAATTAATCTTTTATTAGTACTATTTCAGGCATGGTTAGGGTCAATAGTAGTTTCTACAAATTTAATGGCTTGGATAATAACTGTTCACATGTTGGTGGCCATTTTAATTCTAGCTATATCTATTTATACTTATTTCAATATAAAAACCTTAATTAATAATGACATTATCAATAATAAAGTAGGTTTAGGAATGAAGATATTTGCATTTGTATTAGTGCTATTATCCATAGTTCAAATCACTATTGGTACACAAGTCAGAGAAGAAGTAGATGCTGTTCAAAGTCAATTTATGGAACTAACCAGAGGCGAATGGCTTGATGAAGTAGGCCGGATTTTTACTCAACATAAAGAGTTAGCTCTATTACTACTAATTGCTAATGGATTATTTTTCTTTCTATTGATGAGAAGAGACCATTATAATGTCAAAACTATTTTATACGGTAAGTATGTAATCGTTTTACTTGGATTGCAAATCATAACAGGCTTGGCATTATCTAATTTTAGTTTAACACCATGGGCACAAGCTGCTCATATTTTATTAGCAACATTAATGTTTGGAGCACAATTTTATTTATTACTCATTTTATTTAGAAAGCCTCTTTTAATTAATCAAAATTGAATACATTTTTAAAAGATTTTAAAAATTTAGTAAAACTAAGGTTAACCTTTTTAGTAGTTTTTTCTGCGTCAATTTCTTTTTTAATTGCATCAGAAAGTCAGGTTTCCATTGATTGGTGGAATTGGGTTAAGTTGATAATTGGAGGGTTTTTAGTGACTTCTTCTGCTAATGGCTTTAATGAGATTATTGAAAAGGATTTGGATAAATTAATGCAGAGGACTGCTGATAGACCCTTACCCTCTGGTAGGATGACTAACGGCCAGGCTCTGGTTCTCAGTTTAGTAATGGGTGTTTTTGGTACTTTTTTATTAGGGAGCTTAAATATCTTGACTGGTCTTTTATCTGTTTTCTCTATATTTTTTTACGCGTTTATATACACTCCATTAAAAAGAAAATCTCCTATAGCAGTTTTTGTAGGAGCAATTCCTGGAGCATTGCCACCCCTTATTGGTTACGTTGCAGCACATGGTTATATTGATCATATCGCCTTAATTTTATTTGGTATACAATTTGTTTGGCAATTTCCACATTTTTGGGCAATTGCATGGGTTTTGGATGATGATTACAAAAAGGCAGGTTTTAGATTGTTACCTACTACTAAAAGAGATAAAACAAGTGCTGTAATCATTTGGCTTTCTACCCTAATATTAATTCCAGTTAGTCTATTGCCTACCTATTATGGCTTTGGAGGTAACGTAATTGCTGTAGTATCAATAATTATCGGTTTAGCTTTTTCTTATCAAGCTTTAGTTTTAATAAATAAATTAGATATAAAATCTGCCAGAAGTTTAATGTTTGGGAGTTTTATATACCTGCCAATAGTACAATTAGTTTTATTATTTAATTTAACATAAATAAAATGGTTTTAAACAAGGATATAGACAGATACAATTTTCAGCCAAAAAAATTCATTCTTTGGTTGTTTATCGTTTCATCTATTATATTTTTTGCTGGGTTAACCAGCGGTTTTATTGTTTATACTGGCGATGCTGGAAAAACATTAAATGTACAGCTCCCTAATATTTTTATCTACAGTACAGCTGTCATTATTTTAAGTAGCCTGACTTTACATTGGTCTTTTTTGCAATCTAAAAAATTAAGATTTGCCCAACAAAGAATTGGTTTATGGTTAACGTTGCTTTTGGGAATTGTATTTATAGGTCTACAGGTATACGGATGGTCAGTTTGGACAAATTTAGGTGTGTTTTTTATCAATTCAAATGCTTCAATAAGTTTTGTTTATGCATTTACCTTTTTACACATTATACATATTTTAGCGGGTTTATTCATCTTAATTACTGCACTGATAGGTAGTTATGGTAATTTACCCAATGTTAAAAATACATTCAGAATGGAAATTTCCTCAATATTTTGGCATTTTGTAGATATTCTATGGATATATTTATACCTTTTCTTACTTTTGAGCCAATAAAATTTTATTCAGCATTTACAACCTTTAATATTTAATGGATATAACAGCTAAATTAGACGAAGTTAAAACCACGCCTTGGGCAGGCGGAAGGTCCCCATTTCAAGCAGAATATGGGAAATTAATGATGTGGTTTTTCTTATTATCAGATGCTTTTACATTTTCTGCGTTATTAATTTATTACGGAGCTCAACGTTTCAGTAAAATGACATGGCCAGACCCAGATATCGTCTTTCAATCAATCCCAGGGATTACAGATACTGGCGCTCCTTTGGTATTTGTTGGCATTATGACCTTTATTTTAATTGCGAGTTCTGTAACTATGGTATTGGCGGTTGAAGCAGGGCATCGTAACTCTAAAAAAGAAGTGATTTGGTGGATGGTTGCAACAATTATAGGAGGATTCATGTTTTTAGGCTGTCAGGCTTTAGAGTGGACTCATTTACGTCATGAAGGTTTTTGGTGGGGAGCTATTCCTGGTCCAGAGATGCTCAAAGAACTTGGTGCGGATTCAGTTAGTGCCCTTCAGTTTGCCAACCTTTTCTTTACCATCACTGGTTTTCATGGTTTCCACGTTTTTACCGGAGTAGTGATAAACATTATTATTTTATTTATGACTTTAGCGGGTGTTTTTGAAAAGAGAGGTCATTATTTAATGGTTGAAAAGGTGGGTCTTTATTGGCATTTTGTAGATTTGGTTTGGGTATTTGTATTTACTTTTTTTTATTTAGTTTAATAACATTTTATTATGTCTGTAAGTGATAGCAATTTAGAACACGCCGAGGAGCATGCAACCATGTCTAAAGGACAGATTTGGAAAGTATTCTTTATCCTTTTAGGCGTAACAGTAGTGGAGTTTATTATAGCTCTAGCCGTACCAGAAACGATACTTCCAAAAATTTTTAAAGATTTTGCTTACATCACATTAACACTTGTGAAAGCTTTTTACATTGTGGCGTTTTTTATGCATTTAAAATTTGAAAAGTACACGTTAATTGTTGGTCTTACACTATCTTTTATTTTTATTATTTACTTTATTATTCTGATGCTTACTGAGGGTAATTAT
>JACMNZ010000459.1 GCA_014378285.1 Pseudopedobacter sp. | reverse complement strand
TTGCTCATTCTTTCTTGAGCATTTTTACCACGTTGACGATCTTCCTCTATGATCACACCACGCTCTTGGTCAATCTCATTGTTATCAAAAGTCACATAACCAGCCCAGTTTGATAAAATGTCAAAACCTTTCTCGAAAACTGCAGTGCTATCTGTTGGTAGAGGTAATTGATAAACAGTTTGGTTGAATCCTGTGTAAGCATTTAAATCAGCACCAAAACGGACGCCTGCTTTTTGCAAATAACTTACCAATTCGTTTTTAGGGAAATCACGAGTTCCGTTAAAAGCCATATGCTCTGTGAAGTGAGCTAAACCTTGTTGCGCATCAGTTTCAACAATTGATCCTACCTTGTT
The DNA here is from genome assembly GCA_014378285.1 of Pseudopedobacter sp. GTDB lineage: Bacteria > Bacteroidota > Bacteroidia > Sphingobacteriales > Sphingobacteriaceae > Pseudopedobacter. Next base: position 2,058 of record JACMNZ010000459.1, on the reverse strand, counting down.
TACCAAATAAAGCTCTGCTCTATTCTTTGGTTCAACATTCTTTCGAATGTAATAAGTTAAACCATTTGGAAGCGTTCCAATCACTACACTACTGTCTGTAGGAAGTGTTTTAACCGTTGGTTTGCTTGCCATATCAGGTTTGTTTACCGATGTTTTTGGGCTGCATGATGCAATCAATATTGCAATAGCCGCTGATGATACCAGATAATTTAATTTCATGGATTTAAATTTTTGATGAGATGATAGATGATTAATAAAGTATTCAAAGATATTGTTTGAGTGTTATCTAATAGTTAGTTGATTTTTTACGCAAATTATTACAAATGTTTTAAAGATAAAAATGAATCAACTACAGAAATGACATTTTCTATTCGATTTTCAGTTCCGCCAACTTCCACGTAATGAGCGTTTAGTGCGGTTAATTCTTTCCGCCAAACATTCATAAAATAATCACCCATATTTTTAAAATCCCTCAAAGGATCTTCTTGCCAAGGAATATCGTTTTTTAAAAGAATGTAAAAATCGTAGGTACAAACTTTTAAAGCGTCTAAAACCAGTTTTGGCGTTTCACCCAATTGGTAATCACTCCAAATTTTCACGGTCAGAAAAGTTGTATCACAAATCAACAGATTATTTTGAGCCACCGTTTCCATAGACTTTTCTAATGCCAACTGCCCGTAAAACATGTTGATTTCATCTTGCATCGTACAAGAGGTTGTTAAACCTTCACAATAATATCTTGCATATTCTGGCACCCAAACGGTTTGGTAATGTTTTGCTAATGCGGCAGCAATAGTGGATTTCCCAGTAGATTCTGGACCAACTACTGCAATTTTTATGATTTTTTTATTCATGAATGAGCTGCTTCTTTAAAGTCTTTTTCCAGTCAATATATCCTTGTAATGCTATGAAAAGAAAAACAAAATATAAAACTGAAGTTGCCAAAAGGTTTTTATGAATGTATAAAGGGATGTAGATGATGTCGACAAAAATCCAGAGCAACCAGTTTTCTAATTTTTTTCGGGTCATTAAATATTGGGCAATAAAGCTCATGACCGTACAGAATCCATCAACAAAAGGAACGTCGGTATCTGTATATTTAGCTAGCAAAACACCAATAATGATACTGAGGACAATTTGTATCATAATGATAATGATCCAATCTTTTTTTACCAAAGAACCCACAGGTCTTTCGGATTTTAAGCTATCGGATTTCCCATAACTCCAGTAGTACCAACCATAAACTGATGTTCCTAAAAAGTAGAACTGTAAAATGGTGTCTCCATACAGTTTAGCGTTGTAGAAAATATAAATGTAAGTCACAACGCTTAAAATGGCGATTGGCCAATTGAGGATATTTTCTTTAGCCGCCAAGTAAACACAAAGTGCTCCGGTAATGGTACCAAACCATTCTATCCAAGTGATGGCTAAAAATTGCTCAATAATGTGTTGAGTTAATTCTTGCAAAAGTTAAAATTAAATTCCTAGGGTCAAATATAATAAAAGGTCGGAGGGTTAACACTCCGACCTTTTCAATTTTTAAACTCTATAGTTTGATTACCAAATTCTCACTCTTTTTTCAGGCGCCAAATACATTTTATCTCCTGGCTTAATATTAAATGCTTCGTAAAAATCATCTACATCAGAGAATGGTCCGTTGACTCTTAAAAAAGCAGGAGCATGAACATCTGTTAAAATTTGATTGGCTAAAGCTTGATCTCTTTCATGACCCAACCAGCCCATTGCGTAACCCATAAAATAGCGTTGTAGCGGAGTAAAGTCATTAATTTTTTTACCTTCTTTATATTGCGCTGTTTTTTTGAAAGCATCTAAACCAATTACAATTCCACCTAAATCGGCGATGTTTTCACCTTGAGTTGCCTTACCATTTACGTGTAAACTATCCAAAACTACATAACCGTTAAACTGGTCAATTAATTTCTGCGCTCTTTTTGAAAAAGCAACAGAATCTTGTGCTTGCCACCAACCTTTTAAGTTTCCTTTTGCATCATATTGTCTTCCTTGATCATCAAAACCATGTGTAATTTCATGCCCGAT
>JACMNZ010000458.1 GCA_014378285.1 Pseudopedobacter sp. | reverse complement strand
GTAAAATGAAGTGCATAAACCTTTAATGATGTAGCTTGACGCATTACTAAGGTATTAAATTCTATTTTAGTCATTTTGTTTAACTTTTATGATTAATTACTTAAACAAACCTAAGGATAAGGAATGAATTCTGCAAATTTTGTTTAACCTTTTTTATGAATTAGTTAAACAAAATGTTTTTAATTATAATTACTAACCAAAAAACGGTCCACAATCAAGCCTAACTCATTTGTAACAAATAAATTAAGATATTGATAATATGAATTTAACTTTTGACTTAGATAATATTGACTTCTCTTTCCAGAATAACATCAAATTTTGCTTCAACAGAATCAATAATGGATTGGGATAAAGCATAAATCTCACTACCGGTTGCATTACCATGATTTACTAAAACTAATGCTTGGTTTTTCCATGTCCCTGTATTACCAATTATTTTACCTTTCCATCCGCATTGTTCAATTAACCAGCCTGCAGCTAACTTAATACCATTATCTGCAATATAATGCGATATATCTGGAAAGTTTTTATGCAGCAAATCGAACTTATCTATTTGCAGAACAGGATTTTTAAAGAATGAACCAGCGTTTCCGATAGTGGAAGGGTCGGGGAGTTTAGAAACTCTAATTGCCGAAACAACTTTAGAAATGTCTTTGATATTGGGTTGATGGATTTCTCTAAGTTTGAGTTCATCCTCTATCGCTCCATAAGAAATATTGAGGTTTGCTTGGGTAGAAAGTTTGAATTTTACTGAGGTGATGATGTACTTCCCTTTTAAATTTTGTTTGAATAAGCTTTCGCGATATGCAAACTGACAATCATTTTTATCAAAGCTTTTGAAATTTCCAGTTAAAATTTCAAAAGCTTCGCAACTTTCAAAAACATCTTTTAATTCGATACCATAAGCACCAATATTTTGAACGGGAGAAGCGCCAACAGAACCTGGAATTAAACTTAGGTTTTCCATTCCGGCGAAACCCCAATCCACGCAATAATTCACCAAATCATTCCAAACTTCGCCTGCACCACTTTCTACAATTACTTCTTCATGATTAATCCGATGTTCTATTCCTCTTAGGTTTATTTTAATGACCAAGCCATCAAAATTTTTTGTAAAAAGCATATTACTCCCACCACCTAAAATCAACCTTTGGGTTTCATCATGCCATTTTAGATCTTTAAACAGTTCAACTAACTCTTCTTTATGGTTAATTTCTACAAAATATTTCGCATAAGCATCAATACCAAAAGTGTTGAAGTTTTTAAGGGATATATCTTGATGGATTTGAAGCATTACAATTTGGTGATTTGTCTATTTGAAAATTAAGATTTAATACGATACAATCAATGAAGCGTTTTTTTACGTTAACGATTGAAACGGCATCCTTTTTTCTTTTTCAGAAAAAAGATATAGTGAAAAGCGTGTTAAAACGCCCTTATTAAAAGGTATCTACTTAAAATACTTCTTACTGGCCATTAACAATCCAAACTCTTCTGAATCTTCTTTTTTGGTTGATTTATGATGAATTTTATGAGCTCTTCTAATTCCTTTTAAATATTTGTTCTCAGATTTAAAAGCTTTCAGCCTATTGTGGATAAACCAATCGTGAAAAATGAAATAGATGATGCCATAAATAGAAATTCCTGCACCAATCCAAAATTTATAATTTAAATTTACATGTCCGGCCCATAATAACCAAATAGCCAAAGCGCCAAAGCCTAAGCTGAAAACATCGTTCAGTTCAAAAAAACCATGCCTTTGTTGATGATGGGTTTTATGAATAAACCAAAGTGGCCCATGAAATAAATACTTATGCATGGCCCAAGACAATGTCTCCATCACAATAATGGTTCCTAGAATGATGGCTATGTTTGTTAAGATTTGCATGAATTTTATAGTCTATAGTTTATTGTTAATAGTCCATGGTCTATCGACAATAAACTATAGACTTATATTAAATATGTATCGCTCTGTTATCGGTTGCTGCCAAAGCTGCTTCTTTAAAAGCTTCCGTAAATGTTGGGTGTGCATGGCTAATTCTACCAATATCTTCTGCACTTGCCCTAAATTCCATAGCAACAACTGCCTCAGCAATCATATCGGCGCAACGCGGACCGATCATATGGACTCCCAAAATTTCATCTGTAGTAGTATCTGCCAAAACTTTCACCAAACCATCTGTATCCATACTCGCTCTTGCTCTTCCGCTCGCTTTAAATGGGAAAATACCAGTTTTATATTTTGTTCCTTTTTCTTTCAATTGTTCTTCGGTGTAACCCACAGAGGCAACTTCTGGCCAAGTGTAAACAACTCCTGGAATTAAATTATAATTGATGTGTGGTTTTTGCCCTGCAATGGCCTCTGCAACAAAAGTTCCTTCTTCTTCGGCTTTATGGGCTAACATTGCGCCTTTAATAACATCGCCTATGGCATAAATTCCTTTTACAGAAGTTTCTAAATGCTCATTTACAGGTATTTTCTTACCACGTTCCTCCACTGTAATACCAATATTCTCTAAACCTAATCCTTGGCTATAAGCAGTTCTACCAACGGCAACTAAACAATAATCGCCTTCTAAAACTACTTTTTCCCCTTTCGGAGAATCGGCAGTTACGGTAACTTTTTTGCCTTTTAATGTTGCACCGGTAACCTTGTGGCTCAACAAAAATTTCATCCCTAATTTAGAAAGGGATTTTTGTAGCTCTTTACCTAAAGTTTTATCCATTGTTGGGATAATACCGTCCATAAACTCTAAAACTGTAACTTGAGAACCCAAACGGGCATAAATAGAACCTAACTCTAAACCAATAACACCACCACCAATTAAGATCATGTGTTTTGGAACTTCTGTTAGATTTAAAGCTTCTGTAGAGGTGATAATTCTTTTACCATCTGGTTTCAAAAATGGCAATTCGGTAGGCTTACTGCCAGTAGCAATAATCACATTTTTACCTGTAATTTCTTGCTCGCCACCTTTAGTTAAAGCTATTTTGATGGTGTTTTTATCTTTAAAGGAACCTAATCCTTCAAAAGTATCTACTTTATTTTTTTTCATCAAGAAAGTAATCCCACCAGTAGTTTGTTCTACTACTTCTTTCTTTCTTTTGATCATTTGCGGCAAGTTTACCTTTACCTCTTTTACATCAATACCATGCTCTGCAAAAGTATGGGTAGCGTTGTGATAATGCTCGGAAGAATCTAAAAGTGCTTTAGACGGGATACATCCCACATTTAAACATGTACCACCAAAAGTGGCGTATTTTTCTATCATTGCGGTTTTTAAACCTAATTGGGCACATCTAATTGCTGCTACATAACCACCGGGCCCAGAACCTATCACGATAACATCGTATTGCATCTTTTTATTTTTTTGTTTGCGCTAAATTAAGGAAACTATTTATGGCAATGAAAGCTCTTTTCAATTTAATTGACATAATAGAAAAAAGACATTCAATTATCGAATATTTCATAAATATTATTAATATATAATATAAGTAATATAAATAAAAATTTATGATTAAGTTTTTTCAGTTTTGCCGATATAAAAATTAGCAAATCATAATGAATAAACAATTAGTAGTTCCGCTTTTATCTAGTCTCATACCGAATGACTACAGCCCCAAAGAAGAAAATTTCTTCAACTACTTATCAATAATAAATATTTTTTTATGGTTATTATTTTTAGGGAATTTAACTTTCTTAGCATTTAGTTTTTCAGATAATATAGTTTTAGATTGGGAAGGGATTATCCGTATAAACGGCTTTACATTAATTATTTGGACTACCGTAACTTTCTTTAGTGCTATACTTAATACTTATAGTAAAAGTTATCTAATAGGTTTTAAATACCATCACCGGTTTGTCAATTTTAGTTTAGGTTTCACTTTATTTGTTATGTTATTTGTTGCAGCAAATCATGTGGCGCTTTTTATATTCTCATGGTTGGCAATGGGCTTTTTTATGGCGGGGTTAATTGGAATAAATGCGGATTGGGGCGAAGCAAAAGAAGCTGCGAAATTTGCTCAAAAAAACTTTTTATTAGGTACATTATCTTTAGCAGCTGGAGTTTTGTTGTTGGCTTTCCGAACAAATAGCCTTCAAATTAACGAGATAAAAGACGGCTTAAACAAACTACCTCAAGTTATATTAACTGTTGCGGCCATATTTGTAATTATTGCAGCAATCATCCAATCAGCCATTTATCCTTTTCATAAATGGTTACTTTCTGCTATGACAGCCCCAACTCCAGCATCTGCACTAATGCATGCTGGTTTTGTAAATGGAGCTGGAATTTTACTGGCAATATTCTCAAGTCTCATTTTCTATTCTCAAACTTTTACTTTATTATTAATTATAGGAGGCTTTACGGCAATAATAGCTCAGTTTACAAAATTGCTTCAAGTAAATGTTAAACAAAAATTAGGATGTTCTACCATTGCGCAAATGGGCTTTATGATTATGCAATGCGGTTTGGGATTTTTTAATGCAGCGGTAGTGCATTTAATTTTACATGGTTTTTATAAAGCTTATTTATTTCTATCCTCCGGCGAAACGGTTGAGTATAGCAAACCTGAGAAATCGGATCAAATCCTGATAAAGCCGATACAAGCAGTTGTAGTATTGGTTAATGGGATTTTGGGAGCATTTCTTTTTGCTAAATTAACGGGTAAAGGCACCGCTTTTGATAGTGGAATATTTTTAACATTGATAGTTGCCATAACTGTTGGCCAGATTACTTATAACATCGTAAAACAACAAAAGCTTTCCATTTGGCAAAAAGCATTTTTTCCACCATTTTTATTTTTGATAGGAATTGGAATTTACGCCCTATTTTATAATGGCGTAACTTTTTTAATGGCAGATATGCCAATGGCAGATATGCCATTACCACTCACGTTTTTCCAAATAACGTTTGGGATTATTTTCTTAATTGGATTTTTTATCATGAAACTGGGTGTTTATAAAAAGGTGCCTTGGCTATATGTAAAGCTTATAAATCTTTCTCAACCCTATTCTAAAACCACTTTAATGTTTAATACCAAAAAAGTATGAAAAACCAAATGATTGTTGATGGTGTAAATAAGGCTTCTAACGTAATTGGTAAAACATGGCCTTTGTATGCTTTTGTAACTTCTAACCCATTATCAGGATACGAGCAAAAACCCTTTTTAAACGCAGTGGAAAGCGCAGGGAATTTATCTCATGGCTCATATTTCCCAAATGTATCTGTAATCCGTGAGGCTATAAAAAAGAATGAAATCAATAATGATATCTTAAAACGGCTTTTAATTTCAGAAGGTTTTATTAAATCACCTGAATTTTATCTGCAGCAATTAGAGGTTGAAAAAACAGAATACATACAAAATCCTACTCAAGAGTTGGATCAAATCATGACAAAATGGTTAGCATCATTTATGGATGAAGGAATGGCAGAATGGGAAATGCCTTATAAATCTGAAGGGTTTTTTAATGCTTGGAAAAGATTAATAGTTTATGAAGATCGATTTAAATCGATAAATAAAATAGCGGATAGTAGTGAAGATGCTATAACAGATGCTTTGACAGGGTTTGATCAATCAGACTATGAAAATATATTTGCCTACCATATCAGTGCTTTAGCTGGTTGGACAGGCTTCATTAAATACAGGTCAGAAACAGACTCACTTTGGCAGCAGAAATATCCAATTAATTTGGTTGATTATCTTGCTGTTAGGTTAACAATTGCTAAACAAATAGGTTCTGAAATATTTTCTTCAATGATTCAGGATAATTCTGAACTGACAAAAATTAAATATGTTTTCTTAAAAGCTTGGGAAAGTACTTGGCAATCAGAATTAAAGAATATTTTAAAAGAAAATTCAATTATCTCTTCAGAAAGTGTTTCAAAAAATATTTTGCCAGATGCCCAAATGGTTTTTTGTATAGATACCAGATCAGAAATGATTAGGAGACACGTTGAAAAAACCGGAAATTATGAAACTTTTGGGTATGCCGGTTTTTTTGGAATTGCAATGGACTATGAAGATTTAACTACAGGAATCAGTCGGAAATCTTGCCCACCAATTGTTGGTTCTGCTTATAAAGTTACGGAAGTAGCACAAATAGGAAAATCAAAGGAATTAACTGAATATCAACAAAAAAAAGAAGATTTAAAATTTAAAAATTACTTCTTAAATCGGTTAAAAAGCATGTTACCATCTGCTTTTGGATATGTAGAAGGTTCTGGATTAATATATGGAATTTCATTATTATCAAGGTCACTTTTCCCAGGATATTTATACCGAGCAGAATCTAAAAACACTTTAAACCATGAAAGCATTTGTGAACCAAAATTAAATCACATTCACAATTCAACAGATAAAAAAAACAGTATTCCGCTAAAGCAAAAAGTGGCCATTGTAAAATCTGCTTTTGATGTAATGGGATGGACTCAGTTTGCACCTTTGGTTGTCTTTGCTGGACACGGTAGCCACACAAAAAACAATGCGTTTGGGTCTAGTTTAGATTGTGGAGCATGTGCGGCAAGTCCTGGAAAGCATAATGCAAGGATGCTAGCAAAATTAGCTAATGATAAAGAAGTTAGGGAAGTTTTAAAATCTACTTATCAAATCAATATCACAGAAAGAACTGTTTTTTTAGGTGCAGAACATAACACCACAACGGATAAAATCACCTTATTTGATAGTGAAGCGCCTTTATCACATCTAAAATTGATAGTAAACTTGAAAAATGATTTGAATAAAATCCAAGAAACCACAGCTGCAGAAAGAAGAGGATTAAAAAATGGAGCTATCAAATTATCTCATCAAAAAGCAAATAATTGGGCAGAAACACGACCGGAATGGGGCTTAGCTAAAAATGCAGCTTTTATCATTGGACCAAGAAGTTTAAGCAAACATGTTAATTTAGGTAGCAGGTGTTTTTTACAATCTTATGATTGGAATTTAGATACAGAAGGCACTGCTTTAGAAGGGATTATGCAAGGGCCAATGGTTGTAACCCAGTGGATAAACAACCATTATTATTTTGCAACGGTTGATAATGAAAAGTTTGGAGGAGGATCTAAAATCACTCACAACGTTACCGGTAAATTTGGAGTGGTGCAAGGTAACGGCGGTGATTTAAAAAGAGGAATTCCACTGCAATCGGTAAAAGCAACCGATGATGAAATGTATCACCAGCCTTTAAGATTGTCGGTTTTAATAGAAGCTCCTATGGAAAGGGTAGAGAAAATCCTTGACAAGAACCAACATCTTAAATCCTTATTAGATAATGAGTGGATTTATTTAATGGTGATGGATCCTTTGCAGAATAGCGAAATAAAACACTATCAAAATAAGGATGAATCAATTTTTAGAGATGAGAAAGAATTGAAATTAGAAATAAGCAATTAATAATAGAAATAAAATGGAAAAATTCAAATTAATAGAAGGAGTTTTCAATGCAAAAGATGCAAGGGAAGTATTGCTAACATTGATAGATAAAAAAATTAAATTTCACGAACTTAAAAGCTTTAGTAGTGAAATTAAATTTGGCAAAGCCGATGAAGAATCTTTACAAAGGGTAAATGATTTAACACAAACTAGGCAAGAAATTATAAAATATTTGAGAAGTAAAATAAATGATGAGTTAGCTTTCAACATCAAATCTTTTATTGAAATTGATGAGGTGGAAATTAAAACCGAAAAAGTTTTAACATTAGATTAAATAAAATATATCCTTTTTAAACAGGTTTTAAAAAGGATATATTCCTTTTTAAGCCCTCTAATTTTGTCCGCTTTAGAGCTGATTTTTTAAAAACTTCAGAGAAAATCTCAGAAGTTATTTCTTCCCAGTCTTTCTTATTTAAATTCAGTAAATCTGGGCGGGGTTTAAATTCTTCGTTTTGGTGTGGAACCGCAAATCTATTCCAAGGGCAAACATCCTGGCAAACATCACAACCAAAAGCCCAATTGTCCATTTTTCCTTTAAATTCGTCAGGAATTTGTTCTTTTAATTCGATAGTTAAATAAGAAATACATCTGCTACCATCAACAATATAAGGGGCGATAATTGCATCAGTAGGACAGGCGTCTATACATTTTGTGCAAGTACCACAAAAATCCTCCTCAAAAGCGTTGTCATAATTTAATTCTAAATCTACAATCAACTCGGCAATAAAAAAGAAAGAGCCGCTATCTTTAGATATTAAATTTGTGTTTTTTCCTATCCAACCTAATCCTGCTTTTTTTGCCCATGATTTATCTAAAACAGGAGCAGAGTCTACAAAAGCCCTTCCGTTAACTTCCCCAATGTTTTCCTCAATAAAATAAAGTAAGTGTTTTAGCTTATCCTTAATAACAAAATGATAATCTTTTCCAAAGGCGTATTTAGAAATTTTTGGAGCATTTGTATCAGTTTGTGCTTCTTCAGTAAAATAATTAAGAGAAAGAGAAATAACAGATTTAGCATTTTCTACTAATAATCGGGGATCTAATCTTTTATCAAAATGGTTATCCATATAATCCATTTTTCCATTATAATTTTTATTGAGCCAATTTTCTAGTCTCGGGGCTTCTTCTTCTAAAAATCCTGCCTTCGATACACCACAAAAAGAAAAGCCCAAGCGTTTACCTTCGGCTTTTATTATTTCTGTGTATTTATTTTTAGAATTGAGCATTTTTTTTATCCACAGATAAATCCGTGGGTTTTGGTAAAATCTAAATAAATCAAACCTATCTATTCCCTAATTGTTTTAACCAATGATTCATAAATTTTATGGTCTATAAACCTTTAAATAGATTTTGTATGGTGTCAGGATATGTTATTAAATAGGTATTGAGACCCAAATCTGTAGCCGTTTTTAAATGTTGAGGGCTATCATCAATAAATAAAGTTTCCTCTTTTTTTAAGTTATTCTCATTTAAAACTTGCTCAAATATTTCTTTATTAGGTTTACGTTTTCCAACAAGATGAGAGTAATAGATTTTTTCAAAGAAGCCTTCGTTACCTTCTAAACCAAACTCGGTTTTAAGGTAATTATTAATAAATTTTAAGTGGATTTCGTTGATATTACTTAATAAGAAAGTACGATATTTCTCTTTAATTTTTAACAATAATTCATGATTTCCTGATGTAACACCAATTAAAAGTGAGTTCCAGGTATCATCAATTTGTTTATCTGTAAGTTCTATTTTACCGCTTATCTTTCTAATCCCATGCCTAAATTCTTCTGAACTTATTGAACCTGTTTCAAAATCATCGAACAAAGAATCATGACTTTTATGTGAAAAGAAAGAGTCAACTTTTGTGATTCCTAAATCTTCAAATGCTTTTTGTGTTCTTTTAAAATCTATGGTAAAAATTACGTTACCGTAATCAAAAATAATGTTCTTAATGCTTTTATCAATCTTCTCCATTAAATTTTTTGACATAAAAAAAGCCATCTTTATCAGATGGCTTTATATAAACTTTTAACAATTAGTTTGCAGCTGCAACAACCTCACCCTTAATGTATAACATTTTTAAAGGAGTTTTAGAATTTGAAGTTATTTTAACAAACTTGTTAAATGGTGCTGCAACAGCAGCATTGTAAGTTAAAGTAATTGAACCTGATTCTCCTTTTAAAACTGGAGTACCTTGTTTTGGCTCTACACTAGGAACAGTACAACCACAAGTAGATTCAACCGCAGTAATAATTAATGGTTCGTCACCAACATTTGTGTACTTGAAAACAAAAGAAACTGGCTTACCTTGTGGTACATTACCAAAATCATGAGTTTCTTCATTAAATTTAAATTCAGCTTTATTATCGCTCATTGCAGAAAAGGCAAGAAAGCCAATAACAACTGAACACATTAACAAAATCTTTTTCATGTTTTTAAAATTTATTTATTCAAATATAGGTAATTCAACAACTGTTCCAAAACAATTTGAAAACAATAACGCTTATTTTAAAGCTATCTTATATTTTACTAAATTTGAATTTTGAGCACCAATTGAACATGATAGAAACCAAAGATATTTCCAGCAATTTAAATCTGGCCCAAAATTTAACCTTTGAGGATTTTAAAAAAACTGTAATCAATGATTATGAAATTGCTTATCAAAGTCGCCAAGCTAGTATTTTAGGTAGGAGAGAAGTACTTACCGGAAAAGCCAAATTTGGAATTTTTGGTGACGGTAAAGAAGTTGCCCAATTGGCAATGGCTAAGGTTTTCAATAACGGAGATTGGAGGGCAGGATACTATCGTGATCAAACTTTCATGTTTGCCACAGGCATGTCTACCATTAAAGAATTATTTGCCCAATTATACTCAAATTCTGATGTAGAAAATGAACCAGCATCTGCCGGAAGGCAAATGAATGCACATTTTGCCACTCGTTTTTTAAATGAAGATGGAACTTGGCAAAATCAGGTGAAGATGAAAAACTGTTCTTCAGACATTTCTCCTACAGCTGGGCAAATGGCAAGATTGCTGGGTTTGGCTTACGCATCAAAATTATATCGTCAAAATACTGATTTAAAAGAATTTGATAATTTTTCTATCAACGGAAATGAAGTTGCCTTTGGCACAATTGGCAACGCATCAACCTCAGAAGGTGTTTTTTTTGAATCAATAAATGCTGCAGGTGTTTTACAAGTACCAATGGCTATTTCTATTTGGGACGATAACTATGGCATTTCTGTCCCAGCAAAATATCAAACTACTAAAGAAGATATTTCGGAAATATTAAAAGGTTTTCAACGTGAAGAAGGAAAGCCAGGTTTTGAAATTTTTAAAGTTAAAGGATGGGATTATCCGGCACTTTGCGAGACTTATGAAAAAGCGATAAAAGTTTGTAGAGAAGAACATGTACCAGTATTGATTCATGTTACTGAGGTTACACAGCCTTTAGGTCATTCTACATCTGGTTCTCATGAAAGATATAAATCTAAGGAAAGGTTAGAATGGGAG
>JACMNZ010000457.1 GCA_014378285.1 Pseudopedobacter sp. | reverse complement strand
TTTCTAGTTTTACCTAACTTCTGTTGTAATTTTCCCACAGTTTCATCATCCTTTCCTTCTTCGTAGGTTAAATCATCGTCAGTTAAATCTGCATAAGCTTTTTTTGCTTTTCCTTTAACTTCGTTCCATGATCCTTTAAATTCTAACTTATCCATGATGTTTTTCTTTAGTTTATGTAAATAATAATTGTGTTAATTATTATTTACAAGCCAAGGATTATGCCAAAACAAAGTTCTTAAATTACATCTTCTTATCCATCAACATTTTAGCGTCTTCCTTAGCTTCAGAGGCAGTCAATATTTTTAAACGAGGTCTTGCTCCAAATAAACCTATCATTGTTTTATATTTAACATAATAAGTCTCATTCGATTTTGCATTTAAAGTAATTTGTCTCTTCTCTTGCTTAGGGCCAATCATGTGTGATCCTGGCGCAAGATTAAATTGGTACATGTCTTTGTTCTTTAAGGTAGATAAGTTGTTACCATCAACATTGACCTGAAATTTCGCCAAGCTTCCATATAAGCATCTTTTTCTGTAAACTATAACTTTTGCATCTTGTGCAAAAACTGTAGATCCTATAATTAATAATGCAAACGTTAACAAAATTTTGTTCATCTTTTTCATAATTCTTTTTTTTTAAAGAACTACGCTATATTTTGACTCAAAGTTTTTTTAATAACGATTTTGAGGATTAAAGCTTATTATTTTTTATATTCTCAACTACATTTGGATCTAACAAAGTTGAAATATCACCTAAATTGGAAACATCACCTTCTGCAATTTTTCTTAAAATCCTACGCATAATTTTACCTGAACGGGTTTTCGGTAATCCTTTTACAAACTGGATTTTCTCTGGTCTTGCAATCGCCCCAATAATTCTGCTCACCGTCATAGAAATATCTTTACGAGTTAATTCTTCATCATCAGAATCTTTATTTAGAATTACATAAGCATAAATACCTTGTCCTTTAATTTCATGAGGATACCCCACAACGGCAGATTCTACTACATCTGTAAACATATTAATAGCATTTTCAACCTCGGCTGTGCCAATTCTATGTCCAGATACATTGATTACGTCATCTACCCTTCCTGTAATTCTATAATATCCATCTTCATCTCTTAAGCAACCATCACCTGTAAAATATTTATTTTTATAAGCCGCAAAATACATTTGTCTGCAACGTTCGTGATCACCATAAGTGGTTCTTAACATACCTGGCCAAGGGAAAGTGATACATAAATTTCCAGAAACTCCATTTCCTTTAAGCTCGTCTCCTTTTTCATCTACCAACATTAATTGTACACCGGGCAAGGGTAAAGTGGCAAAACAAGGTTTGGTTTTAGTTACACCTGCTATTGGCGAAATCATGATTCCTCCAGTTTCCGTTTGCCACCAGGTATCTACAATTGGGCAATTGCGTTTGCCAATATTTTCATTGTACCAATTCCAAGCTTCTTCATTTATCGGCTCACCTACAGAACCCAAAACTTTTAAAGAAGAAAGATCTTTATCTTTTACATATTCTAAGCCAGATTGCATCAAAGATCTTATAGCAGTTGGTGCAGTATATAAAACGTTTACTTTAAATTTATCTACAATATCCCAAAAACGCCCAGCATCAGGGTAATTTGGCACTCCTTCAAACATTAAAGTGGTTGCACCTTGCGTTAACGGCCCGTATATAATGTAAGAGTGACCAGTTATCCAACCGACATCCGCTGTACAGAAATAAACATCATTTGGTTGATATTGAAAAACATTTTGAAAAGTGTAAGCCGCGTAAACCATGTAACCAGCAGTAGTGTGCACAACGCCTTTCGGTTTACCAGTAGATCCAGAAGTATACAAAATAAATAATTCGTCCTCAGCATCCATTTCTTCGGCAGGGCAATCTATTAAACCCAAGGTTTCCACTTTTTTGATCTCGTCTTCCCACCACTTATCCCTACCTTTTATCATAGAAATTGGTGTTCTGGTTCTTGTTAAAACGATAACTGTTTTAACAGAACGGCACTGCACCAAGGCATCATCAATTACATTTTTAAGTGGGATATCTTTTACACCTCTAAAACCACCATCGGCAGTAATCACCATTTCACATTGTGCATCATTTATTCTATCTGCAATAGATTGTGCTGAAAAACCACCGAAAACAACCGAATGGATTGCACCTATCCTAGCACAGGCTAAAACTGCGATAGCCAATTCAGGAACCATTGGCATGTAAATACAAACCCTATCTCCTTTTTTAACGCCATTATTTTTTAAAACGTTTGCAAACAGACAAACTTTTTGGTGTAATTGTTTATAGGTTAAAACCCGATGATGTTCTGTGGGATCATTAGCTTCCCAAATGATAGCCGGCTGATCTGCTTTCTCTTTTAAGTGGCGATCTAAGCAGTTTTCTGTGATGTTAAGTTTTGCACCTTTAAACCATTCAATATTTGGTTCTTTAAAATCCCAATCAAGCACTTTATCCCATTTCTTTTTCCATTGAAAGTTTTCAGCTATTTCTGCCCAAAAGATTTCTGGGTTATCCACACTTTTCTGGTACGCAGCTTTATAATCCTCGATAGATTTTATTTGAAAATTCATTTAAAATAAGTTTGTTGGTTTAACGGCGTTAATTTATGAGTTTTAAACTAGTAACAAGCATAATAAGTCAAAATGATCAATTTAACCACGACAATGGAAACATTTAGAAAGGTATTTTATTTTTTTTCTGATGATAAATTGAATGAATTTAAATTAAATAAAAGCAATATCTTTATTTTTGGGTTGCGTTAGGGATTGAAGCGGCAGCTTTTTGTTCGCTTTTTTTTGCGGACGAAAACTACATCCGCCAGCTGGTGGACTGCCCCTTGCGAAGCTCGGGGAACGCCCAAAATATTTTACATATCATTTTTTAAATCTATATTAAAGATTCTCTTAACAAATTTTGAATACAGTTAGATTAACAAATTGAGCCACAAATATTCATTTAACATTTTTTTGAATTGGTGTTGCTATTTCCAAAGTATTTTTGGATATTTGCAAACTCTTTGTGAAAAGAGGTTTAACAGAA
>JACMNZ010000456.1 GCA_014378285.1 Pseudopedobacter sp. | reverse complement strand
TTTTTCTAATTGGGCTAAAGCGTGTGCTGTTTCTATGGCAGGAATAATTCCTTCCAATTTGGACAATAATAAACTGGCTTGCATAGCTTCATCATCAGTTATACTGACATATTCTACTCTTTTAACTTTATGCAAATGAGCATGTTGCGGACCAATACCAGGATAATCTAAACCTGCAGAAATAGAATAAGGTTCTACTACTTGTCCATCCTCTGTTTGCATCAATAAAGTGCGAGAACCATGTAAAACACCTTCTTTACCTAAAACAGAAGTTGCGGCTGAATGCCCGGAATTTACGCCTAAACCAGCAGCTTCAGCGGCAATTAAACGTACGTTTTCATCATCTAAAAAATGATAAAACATTCCCATTGCGTTACTTCCGCCACCAACACAAGCTAAAACGTAATTAGGTTGATCATTGCCGGTTTGCTCTATCAATTGTTTTTTAGTTTCTTTGGAAATGATGGATTGAAATAAAGAAACCATATCTGGATATGGATGCGGCCCAACCACAGAACCAATAATATAATGTGTATCAACCGGATTATTTATCCAATCTCTCATCGCTTCATTAGTGGCATCTTTTAAGGTTTTACTTCCAGAAGTTGCAGGAATTACAGTGGCTCCCATCATTTTCATCCGGGCAACGTTTGGCGCCTGTCGCTCAATATCAACCTCGCCCATATAAATCACACACTCTAAGCCCTTCAAAGCACAAACGGTTGCAGTTGCCACCCCATGTTGCCCCGCTCCTGTTTCTGCAATAATTCTTTTTTTACCTAATTTTTCTGCTAAAATAATTTGCCCTACGGTATTATTTATTTTATGTGCACCTGTATGGTTCAAATCTTCTCTTTTCAAATAGATTTTCGCACCATATCTTTCAGAAAGTCTTTTCGCCAAGAATAAAGGTGAAGGTCTGCCTACATAGTTTTTCAGCAAATCTTCATATTCTGCTTTAAATTCTGGTTGAGCAATGATATCTAAGTATTCGTTTTTTAATTTTTCAATATTTGGATAAAGCATTTCTGGTATATATGCTCCACCAAAATCGCCATAATATCCATTTTCATTTACACGATATTTCATCTTTGCTATATTTAATTTCTCAAAATTTTAAATGCTAATTCTAATTTTTCTACGTCTTTTGATGCTGGCTCAATCTCAAATTTTGAGTTTAAATCTACTCCAAAAAAGTAGGGGTTCTTTATTTCTATTATCGATGTTAAATTGTCCAAACTTAAGCCACCACTTAAAAAAAAGGGTTTATCTAAATGATAATTATTTAATAAATCCCAACCAAAAACTTCCCCTGATCCGCCATGTTCTTCGGTTTTGGTATCAAATAAAAAAAAGTCAACCGAATTTGTATACTGTTCTAAAACTGCAAAATCAAAACTATCATTTACACCAAAAGCTTTGATAATTTTAAAACCTTGATTCATCAACTCTTTACAAAATTCTGGCGTTTCATTTCCATGTAATTGAAGGGTTTTAAATCCATAAAGGTGACTAAATTCGATAACCTCATTTAAATGTGCGTTTACAAAAACTGCCGTTTTGTTTATGTCTTTATCGATACCGTTTAAGTCTGATTTTTGAAAATCGAGACCTATAAATCTTTTAGAAGGAGGATAGAATATAAAGCCCATGTAATCAGGTTTTAAATCTGATAAAGCCGAAATATTATCTGGATATTTCATCCCACAAACCTTAATTTTTAAATCTTTCATCAATTATTTAATGCTATCAGTTTTTTAAAAGATATTTTTGCATTTCCTCCTGTTAAAGAATTTTCTGCTTCATAAAAGCAATCGGAGAAAGCCTTATTTGAATTTATTGTTTTAATAGCCAAAGCAGCATTGCATAAAACTACGTTTTTTTGATTTTCTGTTGCTTCATTATTTAAAACATCCATAAATATTTTTGCAGATTCTTTAACAGTGTTTCCACCAGTTATACTGCTAGCTTCTATCCTATTAAATCCTAAACTCTCTATAGTAGTAATTTGTTCTCCTTTATTTGAAAAAGTTTTAAAATCGCAGGTCAACGAAATTTCATCATAACCCTCTAAAGCATATAGAATAGTATAATTTTTATCTGATTGTTGGTATAAATAAGCATATAACCTTGCCAATTCTAAACTAAAAACCCCTACAATTTGATTTTGCGGTTGGGCAGGGTTAACCATTGGACCCAACATGTTAAAGAAGGTTTTTACACCTAATTCCCTTCTTATTGGTGCAACGTTTTTCATCGCAGGATGAAAAAGTGGGGCATGAAGAAAGCAAATGCTTGCTTGGTCTAAAGATTTTTTTAAATCACTTTCACTGCTTGTGAATTTGTAACCCAAATATTCCATCACGTTAGAAGAGCCACAGCCCGAAGAAACGCCATAATTGCCATGTTTTGCTACGTGATAACCAGCTCCAGCAACAACAAAAGAAGCTAATGTAGAAATATTGAAAGTGTCTTTTCCATCACCTCCAGTACCACAAAGATCAATCAAATTAAATTCGGAAGTTAAATTTATAGGGATGCAAAGTTCTATCATGGCATCTCTAAAGCCTTCCAACTCATCAACTGTAATGTTTCGCATACCATAAGCAGTCATAAAAGCTGTCATTTGAGATTGGTTATATTTCCCCAAAGAAATATTTTTCAATATTTCTGTAGATTGTTCTTTAGAAAATGTTTTTTGCTCGAATAAGTGATTTAAAATCGCTTTCATTAATTTTGTTTAAATAAATAAAAAAAGGGCTACCAAATGGCAACCCTTTATATCTTGTGGTAAAATAAAAAATGAGGTTTGCCTTACGAATTTTCGTAATGCCACCACCAAATTTTATTTACGTTTATAGTTTTCATATTTATAAGGCAAATATGGTAATTTTTTGAATATTGAGAAAATTAAAAGCATTTTTAATTAATGATAAAGATAAAACATAAGTCAAAGATTGATGAGGATATAGGATTTAGTAAAAATCCTACTCAAAACAACCAAAGATTATTAAATAAAGACGGCAGCTCTAATATTAAAAGAAAAGGTTTGTCTTTTTTTAAACCTCATGAGGCTTACAATTCTCTTATTTTTATGAGTTGGAGTAGGTTTGGGGTTACCATTTTATTGTCTTATATCATAATTAATATATTTTTTGCATCTGTTTATTTTGGTTTAGGTGTAGAACATTTAGACGGATCTAAATCTTCTACCGCATTAGGCGGTTTTTTCGATGCTTTCTTCTTCTCCGCTCAAACTATTGCAACAGTTGGTTACGGACATTTAAGTCCGAGTGGATTTATCACAAATATTGTTGCTGCCTTTGAATCTTTTTTAGGATTATTAACTTTTGCTTTGGCCACAGGTTTACTATATGGACGGTTTAGCAGACCAACAGCAAAAATCATATACAGTGAAAATATGGTTGTTGCGCCCTACCAAGATGGAAAAGGATATATGTTTAGATTGGTTAATTTACGTAGTAACCAATTGATTGAACTTGAAATTGAAGTTTTGTTGAGCATAAATGTTATAGAAAATGAAAAATCTACCAGAAGATTTGTCCCTCTTAAATTAGAACGAACCAACATTAATATGTTAACCCTAAGCTGGACGGTAGTACATCCTTTAGAAGAAGATAGTGCTTTATTTAACTTAACTTCTCAAGATTTAATAGATGCAGATGCTGAGTTTATTGTAATGCTAAAGGCTTTTGACGATGCTTTTTCCCAAACCGTACATTCTAGAACATCTTATAAAGCAACCGAGGTTGTTTTTGATGCTAAATTTTCTCAAATAATTAACCCTGATGAAAATGGAGTTTTAGAAATTGATATCTCTAAAGTTAGTGATTATCAAACTATATGATTTTAAAGCAAAATTTATTTCTTGTCAGCTAGCATTTCCCATTCAGAAGTATCATGAAAAGTAATTGCCGGATATTCTTTGGCAGCATATTCAATATCCCAAGCGGAAGAAGCTAAAAATACAGGTTTGCTTTCTTTATCGAAAGCGATTTTTTGTGCGTAACGTCTTGTA
>JACMNZ010000085.1 GCA_014378285.1 Pseudopedobacter sp. | reverse complement strand
TAATTTCAATGTATTTAATCATAAATTTTTAACACATTAAAATATGTATTGTTGTCAATATTGATTTTACAATACAATAATTTTATATTTCTATAATTATGTTTTGAATCAAATACAAGAAGATTTACAAAGATTTTTATTTACTTTAACTGTATGTTAACTCAATTAGACCTAAAAAATGTTTTAGTTTTGGATATTGAAACAGTACCTCAATACCAATATTTTGATGAGCTTCCCTCCCATTTTCAAAAACTTTGGGATTTAAAAACCACCTATCAACGTAAGAACCAAGAAACTGCTGAAGAATTTTATGGTAGGGCTGGTATTTGGGCCGAGTTTGGTAAAATTATTTGTATCTCTGTCGGGATTTTTGTAAATGATAAGAACTTAAGAATAAAGTCTTTTTATAATCATAATGAGTCAGATTTGTTAATTGAATTTAACCAACTTTTAAATAACCAACCACCCAATTTAACTTTGTGCGCACATAACGGAAAGGAATTTGACTTTCCTTATTTATGTAGAAGAATGTTGATTAACGGACTAGAAATTCCAGACCAACTAAATATTGTAGGTAAAAAACCTTGGGAAATTAATCATTTAGATACAATGGAACTGTGGAAGTTTGGCGATTATAAAAACTACACTTCATTAAATTTATTAGCTGCTATTTTTAATATTCCCACCCCAAAAGATGATATTGATGGCAGTATGGTTGGTCATGTTTATTGGGTGGAGAATGATTTGGAGCGGATAAAAACTTATTGCCAAAAAGATGTAATTACAACTGCTAGGTTAATACAACGTTTTAAAGGTTTACCTTTTACAAGTGATGATGATACTTTTTTTGTAGATTAATGGTTCAACTAATAATCAACAACCTCGAGATTTCATTTAAATCTGACGAAACTCAATTTATAGCCATTGATAATATCTCATTACAACTTAACAAGGGAGAAATTATTGGTCTAGTTGGCGAATCTGGTTCTGGGAAATCTGTAACTTCTTTAGCCATAATGAGGTTATTAGAATTTAATGCTAAAATCACAGGAGAAATATTATTTGATGGTAAAAGTCTATTAGAAATTTCTGAAAAGGAAATGCAGCAATTTAGAGGAAACAAAATTGCCATTATTTTTCAAGAACCTATGACATCATTAAATCCCTTGATGAAATGTGGCAAGCAAATCACAGAAAGCATTATACTCCATTTTAAAACAAATAAAGAACAAGCAAAAGAAAAAACTATCCAATTATTTGAAGAAGTAAAATTGTCCGAACCTAAAGAAGTATTTGATAAATATCCACATCAACTTTCTGGTGGGCAAAAACAAAGAGTAATGATTGCTATGGCATTGGCTTGCAATCCTCAAATTTTAATTGCCGATGAACCCACGACCGCCTTAGATGTTACGGTTCAAAAAAATATTATAGAATTATTAAAACGAATCAGAGTCGAAAGAAATATGAGTATGATATTCATTTCCCATGATTTAGGTGTAATTGGGGAAATTGCCGATAAGATTTTAGTAATGAACAAAGGAAATATAGTGGAGCAAGGAGCTACAAAAGATATTTTTCTAAATCCACAGCATCCTTATACAAAAGGTTTATTGGCTTGTAGGCCAAATCCAAAACTTAAACTTAAAAAATTACCGACCATCTCAGATTTCACTTCAGAAAAAAACGGTCAATTTGTAAATACATCAATAAACATTAATGATTTACAGCAACAATTAAAGGTTGATGAAAATGACGTCATCAAAAAAAGAGAATTGATTTATCAGCAACCTAAATTATTAAAAATTGAAAATTTAAATACTTGGTTTCCGAAAAATAAATCTTTTTTTGGAAAAGCCAAAGATTTTACAAAAGCTGTAAACGATGTTAGTTTTGAGGTTTTCCCCGGTGAAACTTTTGGTTTGGTAGGCGAAAGTGGTTGTGGAAAAACAACATTAAGCAGAACTATTTTAAAATTGATTAAACCTACAAGCGGTAAAATAATATTTAATGAGATTGATATTTCTAACCTAAGTGAAAAAAAGATGCGTCCGTTGAGAAAAGATATTCAAATTATTTATCAGGATCCATATTCATCATTAAATCCGGTAAAAACCGTTGGAGAAGCTTTAATTGAGCCTTTAATTGTTCATCATATTTTAGAAAATAATCAACTGAGAAAAGATTATATTATAGATTTGATGGAAAAAGTTGGGCTAACTTCGCAACAATTTAATCGGTATCCTCATGAGTTTTCTGGTGGGCAAAGACAAAGAATTGTTATTGCAAGAGCATTGGCTTTAAGACCTAAATTAATTATTTGCGATGAATGTGTTTCTGCTTTAGATGTTTCTGTACAAGC
>JACMNZ010000455.1 GCA_014378285.1 Pseudopedobacter sp. | reverse complement strand
TCCCAATCTCTTCCTTTGGATTTTCTGTCTTGAAATGTCATAATTTTTTATTTTAAGGTTATTAATATTTAAAAATCATCTAAGAACGTTACCTGCAGTAAAAGCAAGTGCATCTTCTGCCAGTCCTATAATTTTATCATTCCCGGTTTTATAGGCTAATTTTTTCCTTAAGTTAAAAAATATATAAGTAGCAGCAACTGCAGCAATCGCTCCAATTAACGCTCCATTTATTGGATTACGAAAAGATGCCTTATAAATAGTTGCGCCAACGAAAGCACCAGAAAGCGCCCGACCAATAACGCCAACAGCCTCCGTTCTATCTGGAGCGTTAGGGTTTTTATCTCCAGCTAATTCTCCCAAAGCAGCCATATCTAACAAAGTAGAAACCAAACCATTTTGGATAAAATTGAACTTTGTGTTTTTAAGATTGAGTTGCTTATTCTTATGGAATTTAGTGCTCATAATAGAAAGTGGAACCATAGTGCGCATTCCCGCACTCATTCCTAATACGATTGTTTTTATAAGTGGATTTTTCATTCTGATTTTTGATGTTTTTATATTAAATCAAAAACCTTACCCTTTTAAATCAAAATAGATTTTAAATTTGTAACATGTATAAACTAATCAAACTAATCCTCTTTAAATTTAATCCAGAAAGAATCCATTATATCGTAACGGATTCTTTAAAATTGATGGAGAAAGTTTGGGGATTTCCTAAGTTGATGAAGTATATCTATAATTTTGAACATCCAACTCTAAAGAAAACCGTTTTTGGATTAGATTTTAAGAACCCTGTTGGTTTAGGTGCGGGTTTTGATAAAAACGGTGAGTTTATTGAGGAGTTTAGCAATTTTGGTTTCGGATTTATTGAGGTTGGAACGGTAACTCCGTTACCGCAACCTGGAAATGAAAAACCAAGAATGTTTAGGCTTAAAGCCGATGATGCTCTGATTAATAGAATGGGTTTTAACAATAAAGGTGTTGATGTTTTAGCGAGAAAATTAAAAACCGTTAAACGGGATGGATTGATTATAGGTGGAAACATAGGAAAAAACAAAAACACTCCAAATAAAGATGCGGTGAATGATTATATTAAATGTTTTGATGTTTTATTTGATGTAGTTGATTATTTTGTTGTCAACGTAAGTTCGCCAAATACGCCAGGATTAAGGGATTTGCAAGAAAAAGAACCTTTGATGAATATTCTGAATACTTTGCAAAAACGCAACCTTAAAAATAATATATCAAAACCCATTTTATTAAAAATAGCGCCAGATTTAACAGATTCTCAATTAGATGATATTGTTGAGATAGTTAGAGAAACTAAAATAGCGGGAGTTGTTGCAACAAATACAACCATTTCTCGTGATAGCTTATCATCGGCAGAAAGTGATAAAAACGAAATAGGAGGTTTAAGCGGAAAACCATTAACAAAACGTTCTACAGAAATAATTAGATATTTATCTCAAAAATCAAATCAATCTTTCCCGATTATAGGAGTAGGAGGAATTCACTCGGCAAAAGATGCACAACAAAAATTAGATGCTGGTGCAAGTTTAATCCAGGTTTATACTGGTTTTGTTTACGAAGGTCCAGGTTTGGTTAAAAGGATTTTGAAGGAGATTTTAAACACAGAGGGTGCAAAGTAAAACACTAAGTTCACAGAGTTTGGCGGCTATTTTTATTCATTTATAAGATTCCTTTTTGTCTTTTAATCAAGTAAATCCTAATTCAGGAAAACTTCTAAAGCCATTGGATTTTTGCGTTAGGGATAGAAACGATATCCTTTTTTTGCCCTAGCGTTTATGCAAATTGCAAAAAAAGATAAAGTGTACAGCCCGTTAAAACGCCCAAATTTTAATCATTATTAAAATAAAATAATTGAAAAAGCAACATTTCGCCATTTTAATGGGAATAATCTATACCATTGCCGGCATCAATCATTTTGTAATGCCGCAATTTTACATAAAGATTATGCCACCATATTTACCTTATCCATTGGTTTTAATTTATTTGAGTGGATTAACTGAAATTATTGCTGGGGTTTTATTAACCATTAAGAAAACAAGAAAATTAGGTGCTTGGTTAGTGATAGGTTTATTGATAGCTGTTTTTCCTGCAAATATACAGATGGCCATAGACCAATATCATTTACTAGGATTAATGTTTTACTTATCTCTTTTAAGATTGCCATTTCAGTTTCTATTAATTTATTGGGCATACATATTTACTAGATAATCAAACATAACTTTTGCCAAAGTGTTAAATAGATCAGACAAGATAATGACAAACAAAACTATATTATGAGTCTATTTATCGTTATTGTTTAGGTATATGCTTATATTTGTATATTAAAATGTTTTATGATAGAATTACCTGTAGGATCGAGAAGAGAAGTATTGAGTTATTTAGAACCATTTATGGTTAATGAAATGGCTGATTATTTAAAGCCAGTTGAAGAGATGTGGCAGCCGGCAGATTTTTTGCCAGACGCTAGTAAGGAAACTTTTTTTGATGAGGTAAGAGATTTACAAGGTAGTACCAAAGAACTTTCTTATGATCTGATGGCAGTTTTAATTGGCGATACCATTACGGAAGAGGCTTTGCCAACTTATGAATCTTGGTTAACGATGGTTGATCATGTTTCTAGAAATGAGCAAGGTGGTTGGATGAAATGGGTAAGAGCCTGGACAGCAGAAGAAAACCGTCATGGTGATTTGCTAAATAAATACCTTTATCTTTCTGGTAGGGTAAATATGAGAGAGATGGAAGCATCTACTCAATATTTGATTCAAGATGGATTTGACATTGGTACAGGACATGATCCTTACAGAAATTTTATTTATACCTCTTTCCAAGAAATTGCAACCAATATTTCACATAGAAGGGTTGCCCAATTGGCTAAACAAAGCGGAGATAAACTTTTATCTAAAATTTGCGGTTTAATTGCTGCAGATGAAGCCCGCCACGCTAAAGCTTACAAAGCTTTTATTAGTAAAGCTTTTGAGGTTGATGCCAATGAAGTGATGCTTGCTTTTGAGGATATGATGCGTAAAAAGATTGTGATGCCTGCTCATTTTTTACGTGAAATGGGAACTAAAATAGGTAGTGCCTTTGGTCATTTTACAGATGCAGCACAACGTTTAGGTGTTTATACAGCCGTTGATTATGTTGATATTCTTAGAAACTTAATTGAAGATTGGAACGTGGAGAGTATGAAAGATTTGAATGAGTCAGGTGAAAAAGCTAGAGATTATATTGTGGCTCTTCCAGATCGTTTGATAAGGATAGCAGACAGAATTAAAGTTCCACAAATGGAATATAAATTTAGCTGGATTTACGGCTAGAATTTATAGTCTCAAAAATATAAAATATCCAAAGCTCGAAAATTTATTTTTGAGCTTTTTTATGTTTAAAAGGATTAATTAAACTTGGTTCCGCCAACGTTTACTACAACTCCGATAGTAAAGACGGAGCTTCCGGCGGTCATAAAATCTCTGTTTTTTAAACCAAAATTACTTCCGGAAGTATATTGCAATTGAATGTTTTCATTTAGTTTTAAACGGGTAAAAAATACCGGTTCTATAAAAACGTTGTCTTCAAAAGGCTTTGTAATGTTGTTTATTTTAAAATCCGTCATGGTTAAATGGCTAATCCTAAAAATTGTTCCGTAGTTTAATGGATACTTTTTAGAGAATAACGTTAATGATTTTTGTTCTTTAGAACTATAATTGACTTGGAAAAAAATTTTATTAAAATTAACGTTTTGTATATCAGAAATTATCAATCCATTTCTATCCGTATTTCTATAGATGCGCTCAGTACTTCCTCTGCCTAAGCCACCATAAAACTCTAAAATACGACTAT
Organism: Pseudopedobacter sp.; assembly: GCA_014378285.1. Classification (GTDB taxonomy): domain Bacteria; phylum Bacteroidota; class Bacteroidia; order Sphingobacteriales; family Sphingobacteriaceae; genus Pseudopedobacter. Next base: position 432 of record JACMNZ010000455.1, on the reverse strand, counting down.
TATCTGGACCAAAAGTTGTGAAATAGCCTGCTCCGCCTTCAACTAAATCTTGTCTAAAATCTTTTTTATTTCTTTGTTGATTTATAAATGAACCATTGAACAACACACCAACATGGTCAGAAACGGCATAAGCGGTATTTATATTTACATTGCCTCTTAAAGAAATATGACCAGAAGCATGAACCTCGTTTTTTTTGGTAAGCATTGGGCTGTTTGGCACATTTGGCATGTAAACAGAAGAGCAAGAGCTTATGAAAATTAGAATGGGTAATAAAAGATATAAAAGCTTATGGATGTTAATTTGCATATTGGCTAAAACGTATAATTTAAAGTATATTGTTTTTTGAGACTTTAAATAGTTAATTTAATTAAAAACTGAACGTTATGAATATTCAATCCGAAAAGCTAGAGTTGCTTGAAACAATCTCGAAT
>JACMNZ010000454.1 GCA_014378285.1 Pseudopedobacter sp. | reverse complement strand
CGCAAAAGCCGATTGTTGTAAAACTTGTTTCTCTTTTTCTCTAAACCCGTTTTCTCCAAAATTTGCAAATAATTCTGGTACGCTCATTTGGTTTTTTAGAACAACCAAATCATCTAAATCAATAAACGTTTTATCTAATTTGGATGCTAAAGCTTTGCCCATTTTGCTTTTTCCGCAACCCATAAAACCTACTAAGAATATCTTTTTGTTGATGTTTGTATCGTTCATTTTAATTTAACTTAACTCTTGGGTCTAAAACAACATAAAGTAAATCTGCCAAAATATTAATAATTACAAACATGAAAGCGATAAACAGAATTGCGCCCATCACAACAGGTAAATCTGCCATTTCTAAGGCATCTACAGTTGCTTTTCCTAAACCATTATAACCAAAAATATATTCCACAAAAAAAGAACCCGCCAATAAAGAGGCAAACCATCCCGAAACCGCAGTTACTACAGGATTTAAAGCGTTTCTTAAAGCATGCTTTATAATAATTTGATAATTATTTAAACCTTTGGCTTTTGCAGTACGGATAAAATCTTGACCTAAAACGTCTAACATAGAACTTCTGGTCAATTGCATAATGATAGCTAAGGGTCTTAAGCCTAAAGTAAGCATCGGTAAAATCAGGTTTTTCCAAACCATAACTTGTCCGTTAAATGGATCATAATCATATAAACTTCCCGACATTTTTAAACCTGTATAATCGCTTAAAACAAAGCCAAACAACCAAGCTATTATTATCCCAGCAAAAAAAGATGGTGCCGAAATTCCCAAAATAGAAGCAGCAATTGCGCTTTGGTCAATCCAAGTATCTTTATAAACAGCGGCTAAAACACCCAATCCAATTCCTAAAATAGTTGCAAAAATCATTGCTGTAATTGCTAAAACTAAAGTGTTTGGAACGGTCTCAAATAAAATTGATGTTACTTCTCTTTTGGTTTGATAAGAACGCCTGAGATAGGGAAATTTGATAACCAAAGCCTTTTGATTACTAATATTAAAAAGTTTTTGATAGTGATATTTATTTTGAGAAACACTATCAGCATCATGAATTGCCAAAGGAGATAAATCATCAATATAATAAAGAAATTGGATGAGAATAGGTTTATCTAAACCAAATTCTTTTCTAACAGCTTCTAAAGATTGCACATCAGAACGCTGACCTTGCGTCATCCTTGCGGGATCTGCCGGCAAAACATTGAACAGAAAAAAAACAACAACCACTACTCCAAGTAAAACGGCTATACCGTAACCAATTTTTTGAAATAGGTATTTTAACATTATTGCTTACTGAAATATTTATCTGCTAACTCGTTATAAGTAGGTAAAGACGAAGAAGGCCATTTATTGATAATAACACCATCTTTTAATAAGATTAAACCAGGATTAGAGCGCACCATACTTTTTAAAGGAACAGCATCCGCATAAAATATCTCGGTTAATAAACTCAATTTTTTAGAGAAACGGTTTGCATCTTGTGCCGAGTTGGATGTTAAAAAGATAGTCCTGATATTAAAATTGTCAACTGCATTTATGGCAATTGCGTTAATATCTCCTAATGCTTTTACGTCTGTATTAGACAATTTCCAGCCAATGGCAACTAAATTGTAATATGGATTTTCAAAAATTTCTTTTGTATAATTTACACCTTGAGAATCGTAAACGTTTAGGTCTTTGATTTTAGGCTGATAACCTGCTTTAATCAATTTAGGGTCGGATGATGATATTAATTCCCAATCTTTATTTTCATATATTTTAGTCGATAGATATTCTTTATCGGTCATCTTTTTCTCTTCACCAGTTTTTTTATTTTTTAGACTGTATATAATCTCAAATTCGTCTTGAGGTGCACCTTCTGGTATTTTCATCGATTCATTAATATTTGAACCTACTTTATAAGGTAAGAAATCTATTATCGGTAAAAAAGTATAGGTGTATAAACCAAAAATCAGGGGAAACCCTACAATAAATAAACCGGCAATTCTTCTATAGCTTTGGTTAGTATTAATCGGTTTTAAATCGTCTTTTTTGATAAACAGAAATACAATCAAAACCAATAAAACTAAATCTTTAGAAAATGATTGCCAAGGAGTTAATGGAATGGCATCGCCAAAGCAACCACATGTTTTTACTACATCAAAAAAAGCAGAATAAAAAGTTAAAAAAGTAAAAAAAACTATGAGTAAAAGTAAACCCCACATTACTTTTTTGGCGTAAAATCCTGTTAAAAGAAAAACACCTAAAATCACTTCTAAAGCACATAAAGAAACAGATGTGAAAATCGAAATAGAATTTAGGAAAGTAATGTGAAAAACTTCAAAATATTCTTCTAGTTTATAAGAAAATCCCAAAGGATCATTCAGTTTAATTAAGCCAGAAAATATAAATAACAAGCCAACTAAGACCTTTGCAATATTTAACAAGGTATTTTTTTTATCCATTTTATGTTAACCCTAATTTAATCAAAGCAAAAATGGCATAGTTTACCATATCTTGATAATTTGCTTTTACGCCTTCAGATGCTAATGTTTTACCATCATTATCCTCAATTTGTTTTACTCTCAAAATCTTCATCAAAATCAAATCTGTTAAAGAACTTACACGCATATCTCTCCAAACTTCCCCATAATCGTGGTTTTTATCTAGCATCAAATCTTTGGTCTCCCTAACTTTTTGGTTAAAAGTAATTTCCACGTCATCTGGGTTTAACTCTAGTGGAGCATCAGTACCTAACTCTAATTGCATCATAGCGATGATACAATAATTGATAATACCAATGTACTCGCCAATAATATCATCTCCAACTTTATTTATTTTCTTATCTTCAATAGTGCGGATGCGCTGGGCTTTGATAAAAATTTGATCTGTAATAGACGATGGTCTTAATATGCGCCAAGCAGTGCCGTAATCCTTGGTTTTTTTTATAAAAATATCTTTACAAACCTTAACAATCGCATCGTACTCGGAAGAAGTGTTGTGTGCCAAATCTTTTTTATTGTTTGTGATAATG
>JACMNZ010000453.1 GCA_014378285.1 Pseudopedobacter sp. | reverse complement strand
CACAGAATCTAATAGACCTAAACCTTCCTGAAACTCGATGTTGTTTTTCCAAAGTTTATCAAAGGTTTCTTTATAGGTTGTGTCTCCTTGTAGTTGTTTTCCCGTAATCATGTATTTACTCATCACTGCTGCTCCGCCGCTTGTACCCGCAATGGTGCTTCCGTTTTGATATGCAAAATGTATGGCATCATAAACTTTGGTGTTTAAAACTACTTTCATAAAACGGTTTTGATCACCACTGGGAATGTAGATTAGCTTGGCAGAATATAGCAAACTAAGTTTTTCAGGATCGTTTACACTACTGCTATCAAAATCTAATTTGATTACTTTTTTATCCGTTGCGGCTTTAAATTGTAAATGGATGTATTTGAATGCAGTATCAGGTTTTTCACTTGCCATTGGTAAAACCACAATATAATCGTTAGGCGAAAAATTAGCGGTATTGATCATCTTGCTGATTAATTTTTGAGAACTAATGCCACCTCCAATAATAAACAAATTGCCTTTTGGTAAAGGTTTTTGAGCATATCCATGTATTGAAATTAACAAAATGATTAAAAATGAGAAGGATGAAAAAGCTTTTTTCAAGATCATTATTTATAAATTAAAATTTCAATTTTACCATCTTTAGTTATCGATGCCCTATACATACCAGCAGTATTAAAAGGCATGGCCATTTTGCCGTTTTTATCTAAAGCAATTAAGCCTCCATTGCCACCCATTTTACCCACTTTATCAATAACGGTTTGGGTTGCTTCTTTTACCGATAAACCTTTATAATCCATTAGTGCAGAAACATCATAGGCTACTACATTTCTGATGTAAAACTCGCCCCAACCAGTACAAGAAACAGCTACAGTTTTATTGTTGGCATAAGTACCAGCACCAATAATCGGAGCATCCCCTATTCTACCAAATTTTTTATTTGTCATCCCACCGGTAGAAGTTCCGGCTGCTAAATTTCCTTTTTTGTCTAAGGCTACGCAACCAACCGTTCCAAATTTATAATCATGGTTGGTGGTTCCTAATTTGGATACTTTTTGGTTATGGTCTAAACCTTCTTTTGTAGAATCTTCTTTAATGGCTTTCTGTAAACCATCCCATCTTTCTTTAGTGTAAAAATAAGAAGGGTCAACAATCTCTAAACCGGCTTGCTTGGCAAAATCTTCCGCTCCTTTTCCGGCCATCATTACATGTTCGGATTTTTCCATTACCGCTCTTGCCGCACTAATTGGATGTTTTATGTTTCCTACCCCAGCAACCGAGCCCGCCATTAAATTTTCTCCGTTCATGATAGAGGCATCCATTTCGTTTTTACCGTTATGCGCAAAAACAGCACCTTTACCAGCATTAAAAAGCGGATTATCTTCTAGCACATGGATGGTGGCTTCTACTGCATCTAAACTAGATTTTCCCTCTTGTAATATTTTGTAACCAGTTTCTAAGGCTTCTTTTAAAGCAACTTTATATGCAACTTCTTTTTCAGGAGTCATTTTGTTTTTTAAAATTGTACCAGCACCGCCGTGGATAACCATTGCATAAGTGGTGGTATCGCTATTATAAGCCGTTGGATCTGTCTTTTTTTGGTTATTGCAAGCAGTAACCATCATAGCACCTAATAAACTAGTAAAAATTAGATTTCTTATCTTCATATTATTTTTCTTTTTTAAATAATTCTCCGTTGTTTACCCAATAATAAAACCATTTGCCACCGTTTTTTTAGGTTGATTTTGATTGACTAAATGATAATTTCCTGCGCTGGTTGTGGCGCCATTATTAATAAAAAACAAACGCTATGATACAAATAAATAGTTTTTGTTTATTATCAAGATTTTGATTGCAGGATTAATTGCTAAAATGATTATTTAAAAATGATATTTCTTAGTTTTATTCAAAATTTGATTTTTAAAATGAAAAAAAGTTCACTATTTATTATTTTGT
>JACMNZ010000452.1 GCA_014378285.1 Pseudopedobacter sp. | reverse complement strand
TCATTACAAATTCCTAAAAGAACCACAAAACCAGCTTTTATTTCTCCCGTTATACTATTTTTTACTTTGCAATTTGCTTCACTTGCTCTTTGTATTACTGCCCTCATAATCAAATTTTAAATCAGTTTAATTTATCAAAAAACTTTAAACAAAGAAGCACCAATCCTAAAGATTGATGCTTCCAAATTATTTAAGCTAAAGCTGATGATTAAAGTTTAATCTCTTCTTCTTTAGCGCTTAAAAAATGAAATTCCGTTAAATGATAAGAAGAAACTTCTTTCACCTTAATCCATTGGTTGTATTTAAAGAACCATTTCATTTGTTGTGATACAAATCCCCTTTTAATATAAGCAGCAACATAAGGATGAACACAAAGTGTTATGCCCTTTTCAGCTTGCTCATTTAAAATATAATCTAGATTTGACGCAATCTCATCATATAAAACAACACTTGCCTTAATCTCTCCGGTACCATCACAAGAAGGACATTTTTCATTGGTAACAATGTTCATCTCGGGCCTAACCCTTTGTCTGGTAATTTGTACCAATCCAAATTTGGATGGAGGTAAAATGGTATGTTTAGCCCTATCATAGTTCATTTCTGACCTCAAATAATCAAAAAGATCTTTTCTGTTTGGCGCTTTGTGCATATCAATAAAATCCACCACAACAATTCCACCCATATCTCTCAGCCTTAACTGACGAGCAATTTCTTTTGCCGCTTCCTTATTAACCATAAAAGCATTCTCTTCTTGGTTTTCTGGACTTGCAGTACGGTTTCCGCTATTGACATCAATTACATGTAAAGCTTCTGTATGCTCTACAACTAAGTAAGCACCACCGGCAAGATTTACCGTTCTACCAAAAGAACTTTTTATCTGTTTTTCTATACCGAAATGCTCAAATATGGGATCTTTTCCTTTGTAAAGCTTTACAATTTTTTCTAGTTCTGGAGAAATTTCATGTACGTAAGATTTTATCTCTTCGTAAATGGAATTATCATCCACATAAATATTTGTAAATTCATCATTAAGAATATCCCTTAAAATGGTAGAAGCTCTACCCATTTCGCCTAATATCTTTTTAGAAGGATCAGTTGTAGGAAGCTTTTTCATAAAGCTTTCCCATTTAGAAATAAGGTCTAATAAATCTTTTTGGATTTCTGCGACACCCTTCTGTTCAGAAACAGTTCTTATGATAACACCAAAGTTTGCAGGCTTAATACCTTCAACAATTTTTTTTAATCTAGTTCTTTCTGTATTGCTCCTAATCTTTTTTGATATTGATATTACATCAGAAAAAGGCACTAAAACTACAAATCTACCTGCAATAGAAAGATCCGCACTTAATCTTGGACCTTTGGTAGAAATTGGTTCTTTTGCAATTTGAACAGGTAAAAACTGCCCTTTGGTTAATATTGATGATATCTTACCAGATTTATCAATATCAGATTCCTTTACAAAATTATCTAATAAATGATTTTTGTAGGCGTTTCCACGGACTTGTTTAGTCAGTTTTTGCAAGGATTGTACTTGCGGGCCTAGGTCTAAATAATGCAAGAAAGCATCTTTCTCGTAGCCCACATCAACAAAAGCAGCATTAAGTCCGGCCATGATTTTTTTGATCCTGCCCAAATATATATCACCAACAGCATAGCTGTTGTTAATTTGCTCTTTGTTAAGTTCTACCAGTTGCTTGTCTTGCAGTAATGCAATCGTAACCCCACTTGGGGCCGAATTAATGATTAACTCCTTTACCACCAGCTAATTTTTAGAAAAAAGGCTTATTATACCGCCTTTTTTTACAACAGAGGAATAATTAAAAATAAGACATAACAGAAAAAGTATTTACTTTATTTAAAAATAAATACTTCCTGTTTTAAGCTAAATTATAATAGCCTATTTTTTCTTATGTCTGTTTTTTCTCAAACGTTTTTTACGTTTGTGGGTAGCCATTTTATGTCTTTTTCTTTTTTTACCACTTGGCATAATATTAAAATTTTAATGTTTTATTTAATTATTTAATTCTTTTATTTTCCTGTCAATAAACTCCGTTAAATTAGGGTCTGCAGCCAGTTCTTTACTTTTTTGGTAAGCTAAAATTGCTTCGGGTTTCATCCCTAAGTTCTCATAACTAGTACCTAGATAAAACCATGCTTCTGGTGTAGCTTTAACATCTATTACAGTTTTAAAACGATCAACCGCTTTTTGAAACTGACCAGATTTCATAGAGAACATTCCTAAATTCATGTTTGCTTTAACATTTTTAGGCTCTTCTTTTACCACACCAAGTAGCAATTGGATCCCTTGCATTGGGTTTTGGGTGCCAGTTACATAAGCAACTCCTAAACCGGTTTGTGCATCCAAACTTTTTGGATCAATCTCTAACGCCTTATTATAGGCCTCAATAGCTTTATTTAATAAACCCGCTGTAGCGGTTGTATCTTTAAAGTTTTGGTAACCATCAGTAAATCTATCGCCAGTAATGATCCAATTGTTATAATTAGATTCACTTTTTGCAACAGACTCATAAGCAAACGCAGCAGCAGCAGGCTGATTCACATCATCCCATTTTTGGGCTATTTGCTTTTGCAGATTTACTAAATCATTATCCGAAGCATTTGCAGCACTAGCCTCTAGTTTTTCGATATCTGAAGCTAAACTAGCACTAATCATTTGTTTAGAGACATCAGAAATACTTTTATAACTAACGCTTGAAACTTTTTCTGGTTTAGCAGTGGTGGTAGTTTGCATACCACGTTCTTCTTTTGGTTTTACTAAACCTTTAATATCTAAATTATATAAAACAACCATCAATAAGCTTACTGATGCAATTAAAATATATTGTTTAGATTTTAACATATTAAGAGGTTATAGATACTTTATTTCCGGTTTTTACTTTATCTACAAAAACTTTTGCAGGCTTAAAACTTGGCACAAAATGCTCTGGGATAATAATTGCTGTATTTTTAGAAATATTTCTGGCTGTTTTTTTAGCTCTCTTTTTAACTACAAAACTACCAAATCCTCTTACATAAACGTTTTCACCGCCTACCATTGCATTTTTTACAACTTTAAAAAACGCCTCTACAGTTTCTTGTACATCAACCTTCTCAATTCCGGTTTTTCCTGCAATTTCTGCAATAATTTCTGCCTTTGTCATTATATATTTTCCTTTAAAATTTACTTTGCGTATACACCTATTTGGGGTTGCAAAAGTATTGCTTTTAGTTGAATTAGGGAAATAATTAACAAATTTATTTATTTCAAAGCCTTACTGTACAACCATTAAGCATTTTGAGGCTATCTTTGCTATTAAAATTTTACATTGATGAGCTTTTCCGATACGCTAATTAGCTGGTATATAAACAATAAAAGAAATTTACCTTGGCGTAATACACACAATCCTTATTTAATTTGGCTTTCAGAAATTATCCTTCAACAAACTAGGGTAGAGCAAGGTTTGCCCTATTATCTAAGATTTTCAGATGCCTATCCCACAATTGAAAGTTTTGCAAATGCATCTGAAGATCAAATTTTAAGAATGTGGCAGGGGCTAGGTTATTATTCTCGAGGAAGAAATATGCTTAAAACAGCAAAGGTTATCCAAAAAGATTTTAACGGTATTTTTCCTCAGGCTTACGCCGATTTAATAAAACTAGTTGGAATTGGAGAGTATACGGCGGCGGCAATTTCTTCCTTTTCATCAAACGAGGCAAAAGCCGTGGTAGATGGAAATGTTTACAGAGTAATTGCTAGGTATTTTGGAATATCGACGCCTATTAACTCAACGCTTGGAAAAAAAGAGTTTCAGGCTATTGCCAATGAATTGTTGGATATTAAAAATGCAGGTGAACATAACCAAGCTATGATTGAGTTTGGCGCATTGCAATGCAAGCCGAAAAACCCTAACTGTTCAGTTTGTCCTTTTCAAACCTCCTGTTTTGCTTATCAACATCATAAAATAAACGAGTTGCCAGTAAAACTTAAAAAACTGAAAATAAAAGAACGGTTCTTTTATTTTTTCTTGATCGATAATGGAGATGAAATTTTAATTAAAAGAAGGGATAATAGTGATATTTGGGCCGGACTACATGATTTACCTGCTATAGAATTTTCTGAACGTACTGGACTGGAAGTTTTGATTAATCATCCTCATTTTACGGAATGGTTTAATGGTGAAACTGTTATACACAAAACTTCAGAAGAGATTAAACATATTTTAACGCATCAAAGAATTTATGCCAGGTTTGTGCATCTACAAAATTATAATCCAGCAATTATCGAAAAAAACGGTTGGCTAAAGATTAAAAAATCTCAAGTTTCTAATTACGGGATGCCCAAATTAATTTTTGGTTATCTGAAAAATTTCTTAAATTGATTAAAATTTAGCCAATCGTTATGTCGGGAATTAACAAAGTTATTTTAGTAGGGCATTTGGGTAAAGACCCAGAAGTACGCCATTTAGATGGAAATGTTTCTGTAGCTAGCTTTCCTTTGGCCACTTCAGAATCTTATAATAAGGACGGAAAGAGAATTGAACAAACAGAATGGCATAATATAGTGATGTGGCGTGGCTTGGCGGATATTGCTTCTAAATACTTATCGAAAGGTAAATTGGTTTATATAGAAGGTAAATTACGTACTCGTTCTTATGAGGATAAAGAAGGGCATAAAAAATACAGTACTGAGATAGTTGCGGAAAACTTTACGCTTTTAGGCAGAAAAACCGATTTTGAAAACAGCGAATCTTCAAACGGCCAACATAAAGACGTTGAGGAAATGCCAAAGCCTGAGATTGGCGGTAAATATGCGGTTGATGATAGTGAGAATGATTTGCCTTTTTAGGTTTTGTTAACTACGAAGTTCTAAGAGTGTGAGTTACAATAAAGCAGATAAAATTAACCACAGAGGGCGCAGAGTTCACAGATCTAGATGGCAATTGCGTTAGGGATTGTAGAGAAAATCCTTTTGTGAGGAACGAACAAAAGATTGGAACGGAAAGCCCGACCCCGATTTTTCATCGGGGAAACGCCCTAATTATTTATTTCCATATGTCCTTCAAAAACAAATTTAGCAGGACCTTCTAAAAAGATATCTGTAAAAGTTTCCCCATCGTAATTGTATTTAATATTTAAATTACCACCTAAAACCTTAATTGCTGTTTCATTTTTTCCTTTTATATTTTTAGCGATTGCGTTTGCCAAAGCAACAGCGGTTACACCGGTTCCACAAGC
>JACMNZ010000451.1 GCA_014378285.1 Pseudopedobacter sp. | reverse complement strand
CGATGGTATAATTTTCTCCTGCATTAAAAGACGAACCAATGTTATGCAGTGCCTCTGCTTGCCCTTTTTCATAGCCTAATTGCTCTGCAAGCACCAAAGATTTTTTAGAGAAAGTTAAAGCTTGGATATAATCCTTTTCTAGGATATGGCTGGCCAAATTATTAATTTCATCAACTACTAATTTGCTTGGTTTTTTATCTTGTAAATGATTGAAAACATTAACAATAGAATCTCTATTATCTTCTTTTTTTTGAACAGTACTATGGTTTTCTGAACCAAAAAACAGAATACCAATTGCAATAGAAAGTAATAATTTTAGCATTTTTTGTTTGAGAGAAACGTTTTTATGAAGCGATTGTGTGTATTTATTACCTTTGATACGTGATAAGTAATGAGTGGGTTTTAAAAAGGGCCATATATTTAGCAAAATTAGGTTTAGGGCAAGTTAGTCCTAACCCAATGGTAGGTGCTGTAATCGTATATAATGATAAGATTATTGGCGAGGGCTACCATCAAAAATATGGTGAACCACATGCAGAGGTTAATGCTATAAATCATGTTTTTAAAAAACACAAAAATGCTGCCGAGCTTTTAAAAAAGTCTACTATTTATGTTACGCTAGAGCCTTGTGCTCATTTCGGAAAAACTCCACCCTGTGCAGATTTAATCATTAAACATCAAATTCCAAACGTAGTAATTGGATGTTTAGACCCATTTGAAGATGTTAATGGAAAGGGCTTAGCTAAATTAAAAGCTGCTGGAATTAATGTGATAACAGGTGTTTTAGAAGAAGAATGTTTGGCCTTAAACAAACGTTTTTTTACTAGAGTTTTAAAACAAAGACCATTTGTGATATTGAAATGGGCGCAAACCCAAGATGGATATTTTGCCCCAGCTATTGGCAACCAACAATGGATTTCTGGACAAGAAGCCAAAAGATTGGTTCATTTATGGCGATCGCAAGAAGATTGTATTTTAGTTGGGAAAAATACCGCTTTAGCAGATAATCCTCAATTAAACGTAAGATTAGTGCAAGGAAGAAATCCGATAAGAGCAGTGATTGACCAAAAATTAAGTTTGCCAAATACGCTACATCTGTTTGATAACAGCACAAAAACTTTTATTTTTAATGATGTTTTAACCGATATAAAAGATAAAACCCTATTCATTTCTATAGAGGATTTCGAAAATTTCTTACCTCAATACATTCTTTTTCAGCTTTATTTGCAGGATATACAATCTGTAATTATAGAGGGAGGAACAAAAACATTACAATCCTTTATAGATGCCAATCTTTGGGATGAAGCAAGGATTTTTACAACTACCAAAATTTGGGGCGAAGGGAAAAAATCACCTAATTTAAAAGGAGATTTATTAAGTCAGGATAAAATTGGCGAAGATATATTGACAGTTTTAAAACCTGCAGATTTATGATTTACGTTCTAATAGCTATCATCTGTAGCGTAATTGTTAGCATCAATTTTAAGCTTTTTAAAAGGTATGATACCAATGCTTTTCAAGCGATAGTTTTTAATTATCCAACTGCTGCAATATTCTGTTATTTAGTTTTTAAACCAGATTTATCAACTTCACCAAATAATACAGAGTGGTTGCTATATGTAGTTATCGCTGTTTTATTAATTTCAATTTTCTATTTCATCGGTAAAAGTATTGCAACTTCTGGCATTGTGTTAACGGCAATTGCCCAACGTTTGTCATTGATTATTCCTGTTTTATCAGCATTTTTAATATTCTCAGAAACGACCAATACCCTGAAAATTATTGGTTTAACTATAGGGTTAATTGCTATTTACGCTTCAAAACCTAATGGTAAACTCGATTTTAAAAATATCATTAACTGGTACCCACTTATTGTTTTTTTTGGAACCGGAATTATAGATGTGCTTTTTAATCTACTCACAAAACTAGAGACCATTTCCTTTACAGCATCCCTTGTTTATATTTTTACCATTGCCACAGTTATAGGTTTTATAAGTTTATTGATCCAATATTTTAAAGGAGTTTTAAAATTTCAAGTTAAAGCGGCATTAGCAGGTATTGTATTGGGCATATTTAATTTTGGGAGTATTTATTTCT
>JACMNZ010000450.1 GCA_014378285.1 Pseudopedobacter sp. | reverse complement strand
TTCTAGTAGTCCTTGGAACATGTACGATTTGCTAAAAGAATTTTTAGACCTCAATAATATTCCCGAAGGACCTTTATTATTGCGAGATTTTGGATTGCAAGAAAATAAATTTTTTAGCAGCGGACACAGCGGACATAAAACAAAAGAAATTAATAACATTTTAAAAACCTTTCCTCAATTAAATTTCATTTTGATTGGCGATAGTGGACAACAAGATATCTTTATATATACCGAAATTGCTATCCAAAATCCTAAAAGAATTTTAGCGATTTACATTAGAGATTTAGAGTTGACAAAAACTTCTGAAAAAGTAAATGCACAAATTGAAAAGGCAAAAGCTTTAGGTATTGAAATTATTTTAGGGAAGAATGCTTTGATAATTTCTGAACATGCCGCCACAAATGGTTATATTTTTACCGATGCCATCCCAGAAATTAAAAAAGATAAAAAAGAAGATACTGGTGAAATTGTAGGTAAAGTGGAAGATGAGATATTGTGATTTTATTTATTTGGGCGTTTCTTGCCTGCCGGTAGACAAGGTAACACGCTTTTCATTGTATCTTTTTTTGCTAAAAAAAACAAAAAAAGCTTGCTTACCAGTAGGCAGGGATGCCATTACAATCGTTAACGCAAAAAATCTAAAATGTTTATTTATTCAATAATTACTTTAAACATTTCCCCACCCTGTAGCCAAAACATCTGCTAAATGCATAGTTTTAATAGGTAGGTTTTTTTGGTCGATATATGCTTGAAGTTGCAACAAGCAAGATGCATCAGTAGAAATAATAAATTCGGCACCCACATCTAAGGCATTCATTACTTTTTGCTCTGCCATAGCACTAGATATTCCACTAAATTTTACGGCAAATGTCCCGCCAAAACCACAGCAAACCTCTTGGTCTTTCATGGTAACTATCTCTAATCCTAAAACTTTTTCTAATAATTGGCGTGGTTCATCTTTAATTTTACACTCTCTTAAAGCAGCACAAGAATCATGGTAAACAGCTTTTCCTAATAATTCTGCACCAAAATAATCCTTTTTAGCAACGTTAACTAAGAATTCTGAAAGCTCATGAATATTTCCTTGAATGTTTTTACATTTATTATGGATAGCGGTATTAAAAAACAAATCGTTATAGGAATTTTTTACCATCCCAGTACATGAAGCAGATGGTGAAACGATGTAATTTTGCTCAGAAAAATCATTTAAAAATTTGGTTCCAACTTCTTTAGCCTCATCCCAAAAACCTGCATTATATGCTGGCTGCCCACAACAAGTTTGTTCTGGATTATAAATCACTTTACAACCCGCTTTTTCTAAAACCTTTACCGTGTTAGCAGCTGTGGTTGGATAAAGTTGATCAACAAAACAAGGAATAAAAAGCTCTACATTCATCTATCGGTTATTTCAGCGGAATAAATACCAAAAATAGAAATTTGATTTGCAAAATTGGATTAAAGTTGAAATTGAATATTATGCAAATAACTTACCCATTGATATTTTTAACCAATAAAAAATTTTTCAGGAGATAGGACAGGTATTTCGCTATTTTTATAATCTTAAATATTTCTTCTGATAATAAAATCAATGTTTTCAACTGATGAAGCACAAATAATCTGTATTGCATCTTAAAAATCTTTGTGATTTGATTTTAAAGCTTTTTTCAAAACATTTGTATTTACAGATAACACAGCTAAATAATCTAATAAATTTAACAAAATATTAAGTAATGTTTTTTTGTCAAAGTATTTCTTTAATAAATAATGTGTGATGGCTATTGAGTGTGAAAAAGTGAAAATTTGAGTTTTATTTTCCTCGGCATTTTTAAATATTTTAATGGCATATTTAAGGAATGGTTTTCTATCAGCAATTAAATCGAAGATAATATTTGTATCAATAAATAATTTTTTCATAAATGCTTTTCTTCAAAATATGAACGTAATTCAATCGTCTCGTCAAAACTCTTTAGAAGTTTTACCGCACCTATAATTTTATTTAATTTTTGGGGATACTTCGCCTTCTAAGTTCTATTGAGTGATCTTATCAAGATAGTTCTTAACTATTGCAGATAAACTTCTTCCTGTTTGTTTGGCATAAGATTTTGATTTCACTATCGTAAATTTTTTTACTATTAAAGTTAATTTAGTCTTTATCTTACAAGTGTTTAATATAAAAACATGTATTTGATTTTTGATTGTAATTCTGCAATATTTTTTTACCATTCTTGTTTAGTGAGATTGTCTTAGATTTATGCAATCTTGAAAAACCCTATATTTATCAATCCATGATTAAATTCCTCCTCATTTCTGTAATCTATCTGTTTTCTAATTGTAACGAAAATCAAAATCCAAAAAAAATCAGGTTGAAATCTAATCAAGATTCTATCATTACTCGCTCGCAAAATAAATCATTAGAAAGAACTGCTAAAAAAAATACACCCACTCAACCACTTCCAAACGAAATTATTGATTACGCAAAAACATTAATTGGAGTACCTTATAAATATGGTTCTACAGATATTTCCCAAGGTTTAGATTGTTCTGGTTTTATCACTTCTGTATATAATCGCTTCAATATTAAAGTACCAAGAAGTTCAGTTGATTTTACTGATTACGGTAAAAAAATAGAATGGAATAATGTTAAACCTGGGGATTTGATTTTATTTACCGGAACAGATAGCACCAAAAAACCTGTTGGACACATGGGGATAATTACCGAAACTAATCAAGAAATAAAATTTATACATTCTACTTCTGGCAAAGCTTACAGTGTAACCATTACACCTTTAAATAAATACTATCAAGGTAGGTTTGTTAAGATAATAAGGATTTTATGATGCTTAACTTTAAAACTTAATATTAAATATACCCTGAGTTGCTCTTTTGTTAATATAAAAAATCTACTTTGCCTAAAAACATACCAATGGAAATAAATATCTTAATTATTTTACTAGTTGTATTTGTCTTAATTATTCTTTTATTTCTTTACCTAAAGAAAAATGCGAGGGATAAGAAATCTTTTGCCGAGAACCTTAACCAACAAAATATCGAACTTGATTTACAGAAAGATAAAGATCAGAAACCTTGATAATAGTCTTGATTTCTAAATAATAATTTTTAAAAACTTGTTTTTGATCCAAAATTTAAATCTTCATTAAGTTCATGGGAAATTTTGTCTAATCGGGTAAATCAAAAACCTGTATTGGCAAAAAAGGTGTTAATCAGCAAATGGCACTCACTCAAATTTTTCCATAAGGTTGTGAAACTATCAATATCAAATTGAACGATAATGATGGAGAAAATTCCAGTTCTGCTTACACCTATCGGGATATTGGGGATGATAGAGTTTAATAATTAATTACACAATTATTTGATGTAATATTCTTAAATACAGGTTTTTAGCTTTCAGCTTTGTACATGTAGCTTTTGACCTTCATACAATTTATTTCAAAATCAATACAAAATACAAAGTTTAACCTAACAAGTATTATTAATACAGCTTATTTTGGATAGTTGTATCTGCCATCATCAGTAAGTTGCAAAGCAATGTATGATAACGATATTTCTGCATTGGATAAAGGTAAATGGGTGGAGGTTGTAAAATAAAAAAATAGGCTTTGGACATTTTGCCAAAAGCCTATTTTAATTATTATACTATTTAGATTAAACCTAAAATTTATAACCTTAATCAAATCTCCCTGTTCACATCCCATTGCTCTAAATTATCAGCAACTTTTTTAATAAACATTCCGCCTAATGAACCATCAACAACCCTATGGTCATAAGACATAGAAAGATACATTAAATGTCTAATGGCAATAACATCACCATATTCTGTCTCTAAAACGGCAGGCTTCTTTTTAATGGCGCCAACGGCTAAAATAGCAACCTGAGGCTGATTAATTATTGGAGTTCCCATCGTATTATCAAAAGTACCAAGGTTAGTCACCGTAAAAGTACCTCCTTGCACTTCATCAGGTAATAATTTATTTGCCCTTGATCTTCTAGCTAAATCATTAACCGATTTTGTAAGACCAACTAAATTTAACTGATCAGCATTTTTTATAACTGGTACAATTAAATTACCGCTTGGTAAAGCTGTAGCCATACCAATATTAATATCTTTTTTCTTGATAATTTGATTGCCTTTTACAGAAACATTTACCATTGGTAAATCCTTTAGCGCTTTGGCAACAGCTTCAACAAAAATAGGCGTAAAAGTGATTTTTTCTCCTTCTCTTTTCTCAAAACTAGCCTTTACTTTATTTCTCCAAAGCACCATATTTGTCACATCAACTTCTATAAATGAAGTTACGTGTGGCGAAGTTTGCTTACTGCTTACCATGTGATCGGCAATCAATTTACGCATCCTATCCATCTCAATAATCTCATCTCCAGTGCTTTTAGCAACCGGCTGAACGATTTTTGTTGGTTCTTTAGCTTGAGTTTCTTCTTTTTTAGCTTCGACGGGTTTTGGAAGATTTTCCGTTATTTTTTGCTCCTTAATTTGTACATTATCATTGTTCTTTGAACTTATAAAATCCAACAAATCATCCTTTGTAACCCTGCCATCACTTCCCGAACCTTTAATTTTATCCAATTGATCTGCACTAATTCCCTCTTCTTGAGCTATACTTTTAACCAACGGCGAATAAAAACGGTCTGATGAGTTAAAATTATTTGGTTTAACCTCAACATTTTCCTCCTCAATTTTATTTTCTTTTATAGTTTCTTCCTTTTCTTCTGGTATAAAAGGAATTTCTGTTGCTTTTTCTAAACTTTCTAGCTCTGCATCTTTAACTTCTTCTGCAACAGCAGTATCACTTTCAATTTCTATAATTGCTATCACATCACCAACCTGTGCAACATCATTTTCATTAAAAAGATGCTTAATCATTTTCCCAGAAACAGGCGATGGAACTTCAGAATCCACCTTATCGGTTGCTATTTCTAAAATCGTATCGTCAATGGCAATATTATCTCCAGGATTTTTCTCCCACCTAATAACCGTCGCTTCTGCAACACTCTCTCCCATTTTTGGTAATAATAGTTCGTACTGAGCCATGTTTTTAATTTTATGATTTTAACAAAATTAATAATATATCCCTTTTTTGCAGGATTATGAA
>JACMNZ010000084.1 GCA_014378285.1 Pseudopedobacter sp. | reverse complement strand
TTTTGCTTTGAAGTTTTGATTAAGCTTAATAGATTTTGCTTCTGCAACAGATTTGAAAGATTTAACTGTTTCTTCAATAAAATTGTTGAGGTTAAATTCTTCTACATAAACATTTAATGGCAAGTTCTCTACGCTATTTAATGTCTCCATTTGTTCTATCAAATGAAAAACATAATCTATACTCTTATTAAAAATATTTATTAATTCCTCACTTTCTTCATTTGTAGCAAACTCCTGAAAAAGGTAGGAAAGCATTTTAATGTTACTTAATGGAGATTTAAGATCATGAACCAATATTTGTAATAATTGGTTTTTTTCTTGCATGATATTCTTTAGATCATCGTTCTTTTTCTCTAGTTCTAAATTTAATTTTTCTAATTCTAAATTTTTATTGTAAAGTGTCTCTTTGTAGCACTGCCTATCTAAATAATGGCTAACCCATTTCCCAAGGTAATTTACTAAGTCTATATCTGCAACAGAAAACGCTTCTTCTTTAGGTTTTGAAGAAGAAAAATTAATGGTGCCTTTTTGTCCATCAATAAATTTGATAGGTACACCTATATAACAATTAACGTTGTTTTTTAGATGGGTAATATTTGTTTTATAATCCGAATATGCAATATCGTTTACAGCTAGTAATGAATCTTTTTTTAAAGTTTCATCACAAAAAGAATATTTAATATTAATCGACTTATTTTTATCAAATATTTGATTAGATACGCTATAAAATTCTTTGAAAGTGTATCTATTCTCTTTAACAACAGAGATAATCCCTAATTCTAGATCTAATAAAGTACAAGCAGCTTTTAAAATATCATTTAAAGAATTTTGCTGTTCTACGCTATCATTAATCAGGATGGAACTGAGTTTGTAAATTTCGTTTAAACGATAATTATATTCTTGAGGAGCAAGGTTCATAAAAAATAACAATAATTCTGGAGTGCGCTATTTTTAAATAGCATGCAATATATTAAATATCAACGATTTTTGTTGCACTATTCATTAGACATACGAAAAAAAATGATGTTTGTTTTTTAATAAGGATGTTTAGTTAATTATTTTAGATTTGTTTTGATGGATAAAATCTTAATAGCTAACAGAGGAGAAATTGCGCTCAGGATAATGCGCAGTGCAAAAGAAATGGGTATCAAGACTGTAGCGGTATTTTCTGAAGCTGATAGAAATGCCCTGCATGTTCGCTATGCGGATGAAGCCATTTTTATTGGCCCATCGGCTTCTAACCAATCTTATTTGGTTATCGATAAAATTATTGATGCCTGCAAACAAACAGGAGCTCAAGGCATCCACCCAGGATATGGTTTTTTATCAGAGAATTCAGAATTTGCCAGAAGGGTAAAAGAAGCAGGTTTGATTTTAATTGGTCCATCTCCAGAGGCGATGGAGATTATGGGTAATAAACTATCGGCTAAAGCAGCTGCTTTAAAATATAATATCCCAATGGTTCCGGGTACAGAAGAAGCCATTTCTGATGTTGATGATGCTAAAAAAAGAGCGATAGAAGTTGGATTCCCAATTTTGATAAAAGCTGCAGCCGGTGGCGGAGGAAAAGGAATGCGCATTGTAGAAAAAGCAGATGATTTTGAAGAACAAATGGATTTGGCAGTTTCAGAAGCCATCTCTGCTTTTGGCGATGGTGCCGTTTTTATTGAGAGATATGTAACATCGCCAAGGCATATAGAAATTCAAATTTTAGGAGATACGCATGGCAATATTGTCCATCTTTTTGAAAGAGAATGTTCTGTTCAGCGAAGGCATCAAAAGGTGATAGAAGAAGCACCTTCATCGGTTTTAACCGATGAAATTAGGGTCAAAATGGGTAAATGTGCGGTTGATGTTGCTCGGTCTGTTAATTATACCGGTGCAGGAACCGTAGAATTTATCTTAGATGAAAACTTGGATTTTTTCTTTTTAGAGATGAATACTCGTTTACAAGTAGAGCATCCTGTAAGCGAATTGATTACCGGGATAGATTTGGTAAAAGAACAAATTAAAATTGCTAGGGGAGAAGCCATCAGCTTTAAGCAGGAAGATTTAAAAATAAATGGGCATGCTATGGAACTTAGGGTTTATGCCGAAGACCCAAAAAACAATTTTTTACCAGATATAGGCACCTTACAAACTTATGTTACTCCTAAAGGAAACGGTGTAAGGGTTGATGATGGTTTTGAGCAAGGAATGGAAATCCCAATATATTATGATCCGATGATTGCGAAATTAATCACTTATGGTAAAGATAGGGAAGAAGCAATTGAAAGAATGGTAAGGGCGATTGATGAATATGAGATTACAGGGATTGAAACCACTTTGCCTTTTGGTAAATTTGTAATGCAACACCAAGCTTTTACTTCGGGTAATTTTGATACGCATTTTGTGGGTAAATATTTTGAACCACAAATGTTGGATAATCAGGATGAG
>JACMNZ010000449.1 GCA_014378285.1 Pseudopedobacter sp. | reverse complement strand
CATCTTACTATTTCTAAACATTAGGGTTAAAGCTAATGGTTTTTATCAAGCAGATACTATAAAAAGTAAGTCTAGGTTAAGTACCGTTAGGCCTTTTAAAACTGATACCTTAAAAACGGATACTTTAAAGAAAAATTCTAACAAAGGCGAAATTACTGATATAATTAAAGCGGTTGCTTCAGATTCTTCGTTTTATGATGCAAAAAATAATGTAATGTACCTTTATGGTAACGCCAGGATTACTTATGGAGAAAAACAGGTTGATGCAGGTTATATCAAAGTAGATTATAAAACTAATACCATTTTTGCTAAAGGCAAAACAGATTCTTTAGGAAAGTTTTCTGGCCTGCCTATTTTTAAAGATCCACAACAAGGTGCATTAACTGCCGATTCTGTTTTTTATAATTTTAAAACTTCAAAGGGTAGAATTTATCAGGTTTATTCTGAACAAGACGGAGGTTACATCACCGGAGGTAAGATTAAAAAACAAGCCAATGATGAAGTCCATCTAAAAAATGTAATTTATTCTACTTGTGATTTACCTTCGCCGCATCAGCATTTTGGTATCGTAATTACTAAAGGGATTGCTACCAAAAATCAGATTGTTACTGGGCCAGCATATATGGTAATTGAGGATGTTCCCTTACCTTTTATTATTCCTTTTGGGTTTTTCCCGAAACCAAATAAAAGAGCGTCAGGAATTATTTTGCCACAGGTTGGCGAGGATCAAACACTTGGATTTTTTTTACGTGATTTCGGTTATTACATTGGCCTAAATGATTATTGGGACATGACTTTAAAAGGCGGGATTTATTCTAAAGGTTCTTATGAAACCAATGTTGCCAGCAGATATACCAAGCGTTATAAATACAGCGGTAATATATTTTTATCTTATTCTTCCCGTAAATTTGGAGTAGAGGGAACATCAGAATATGAAAACCCAACAAAAGATTTTAGGATACAATGGTCGCATTCGCAAAATGCGAGTGCTCATCCTGGATCTAACTTTAGTGCATCTGTAAATGCAAGTACAAGTGGTGCTTTTAGAAATGTATCGGGAGGTAGTTTTCAACAAATTATTCAAAACCAGATTGGATCAAGTATAGCATATACTAAAACTTTTGCAAACACACCTTTTAGTCTAAGTACGGCTTTAAATCATAGTCAGGATTTATCATCTGGCAGGGTAAATTTAGGTTTACCAGCATTAAATTTTAGTATGACTACCTTAAATCCGTTTGATAGTAAAGATAGGATTGGAGAGCAAAAATGGTATCAAAGAATTGCTGTTGGTTATGTTTTGCAAGCTAATAATCAGATTAATACCTTAGATACTTTGCTTTTTAGAAAAGAAACTTTAAGACAAATACAATCAGGAATTCAGCATAATATTCCAATTTCGCTATCATCGCAAGTATTAAAATATTTTCAATTTAGCCAAAGTTTAAATTATACTGAGCGCTGGTACTTTCAAACTATTCGTAAAAATTATATTGCAAGGCCAACACCAACCGGTACTAGAGATTCATCTGCAATTGATACCATTCCGGGTTTTAAAAGAGCGGGAGATTATAGTTTAAGTGGAGGGTTATCTACTAAGTTTTATGGAATTGTAAAATTTAAGAAAGGAAAAATCACCGCCTTAAGACATGTTTTAACTCCAAACGTTGGTTTTTCTTACCGTCCAGATTTTGGGCAACCTAGTTATGGTTATTTTGATAGTGTGCAAACAGACCAAACTGGTACACGACAAGCTTATTCTATTTTTGAGCAAGGTCT